>JAJYZE010000137.1 GCA_021800195.1 Acidobacteriota bacterium | reverse complement strand
GAGTGCGGCGGCGAGATGCGAACTCGCAGCATCTGTCCCTTGCGAGGTGATACCGAAAGCGGTTTGCCTACGAGAGCGTTCGAGGTCTCAGCCGTCCAGGCTCCGGTAGCAAAGAGGATTGCTCCCGCGGAGATGCAAGAGCCATCCTCCAGATGCAGCTCGCTACCGGATGGTTTGGCTTTGATCGCGGAGACGCGAGTCTTCTCCACCACCTGGATGGAAGTAGCTCGAATGGCGGCCAACAGGGAGGATGCAAGCTGGCGGGGATCGATGGAGCGCTCCTGAAGTCGAAGAGCAGGGCCTCCGGCCATGTACTGCAACGTTGTTTCCGTTTGGAAAGGGATAGGGAGTCCAGAGAGATGTTCAATTCGGTGCAGGAATTCGGGATAACGCTGAATGCTGAGCCGAGAGAGACCGCGCAGGCTGTCGTGGTTACAGGGGTCGTCGGCGGCCAGCATTCCCGCTGCGGCGGTAGATGCCGCAGCGAGCATCCGGTCTCTTTCGATAACGGTGACGGAGGCTCCGCGATTCGCCAACTCCAGGGCAGTCGCCAGGCCAATCAGGCCGGCGCCAAGAATCACAACATCGCATGAAGCGCGCGAAACGGTAGGGGAACTTGGTGGAATCATACTTTCCTTAGGATGCTGAAGACCAGGAAGAGAGGAATACATCGATTTACGATGTATCTATCTTGATGAGAGCGGGCAACACTCCCGCCTGATGCGCATCTTATTTTCCAACGCTTTGTAGAGCAACAAGAAGCCCAACTTGATGCCGGGAGGAGACGAGATGAGTCTTTTGGATGAGAAGGATGAGGGAACAACAGCCCAGCACGGGTATGAAGCACAGAAGCCGGCCATGTGGCCTGCAGGAGTGGCCGTTGTTGCATTGTTGCTGGCGGTTGGGGGTTTGGTATGGAGCATCGCTTTGCAGAGCCGTTTGACGACGGCGGAGTCCAAACTGGCCTCTGCCAGCCAACAGAATGCCGATCTGTCGCAGAAGATTGAAGACACGAACGAGCGCATGAAGGCTCAGGGGCAGGCACTCGCGCAGAGCGTCGGTTTGACGCAGCAACAGCTCCAGGAGAAGTCGAACGAGTTAGTGGCTGAGCAGCGGAGAAACCAGATCCAGACGGCGCGGTTGGCGCGTGAGCAGAGGGCGACAGCCGCTCAGGTTGGCGCCGTCCAGGGCGACGTCTCCAACGTGAAGACGGATGTGGGCGGTGTGAAGACCGATGTGGCCAACACGAAGGCTGACCTGGCTGCAACCAAGACACAATTGACGCGAGTGGTGGGCGATGCGGGTGTGATGAGCGGTCTGATTGCAAAAAACCACTCGGAACTGCTCGAATTGGAACATCAGGGCGATCGCAACTACTACGAGTTCACGCTGACCAAGGGAGCGCCGGCAAAGAATGTCGGCACGATCAAGATCCGGTTGAGGAAGGTGGATTCGAAGCGCTCCAAGTTCACCCTGATCGTCAGTTCCGACGACCGGAATATTGAGAAGAGAGACCGTAACATCGATGAACCTATCCAGTTTTACTCTGGCAAGACGCCGCAACTCTTTGAGATCGTCGTCAATCAGATGACCAAGAAGACGGTTACGGGCTATCTGAGCACACCGAAGAATGCTCCGCAACCCATCTCGGTTCCCTGAAGAGCAACATCCATGCGACGCCGGGGCTGCACGGTCGTTCCGTGCAGCCTTCCCGCTTTTGGAAAGAGGGAGTTCTGGTCAGCGGAAGTTCGCGGAGATGGGCGCGGTCTGGTGAAGCAACCAGACGCTGAGCGTAGCGGATCTTTTTGCCTGCCAAGCCTGGAGGGATGTTTGCGGGAAAAGGAGCATGACTGCCGCTAGGCGTGTGTCGCCAGGTTCGATGGCTTCCTGGAAGCCAAGCGAGGGAGGCTGCGGCGGCTTCATGAGGGTAAGAATCTGCGGAAAGATAACCTCAAGGCGAGGCAGATCCGCTGGCGCGATGATGGTTGCCTGCCGGGTGGCTCCATCCCCGGCGGTCATGGTTGAGGAGATACTGTCCAAGAAGACGCGATGAGACAGGGTGTTGGTGATGGTGAAAGTGGCAAGGGCATAAACATCATCTTCGGACTCCGGAGCAGCGCCCAGGATGTGAATGGCTCTGCGGGGCGGGTTCATGACGGTGTGCGGAGCGAAGATCTGCACCTTTTGAACGTTGAGCTTGGGGACTCTTCTTGGATGAAGGCGATAGACGATTGCGCTCACCGTGATCATAAGGGTTGCGGCAATCAGGAGTTTGGGAAGAAGCCGATCTCTGTCCTCGATCGGGTGAAGATGAAGTTCGGGCGAGTGCATGCTCCCTAAGAATAAAAGAATTTTCAGGCGTCGAGATGGGGCGCCGGAGAACGGAGACCGTTTGCGGCAGGAGAAGCGCGGCTGCGTGAGCCTGGGAGGGGATTGCCATGGAAGCTGATCGCGGAGAGATGGCGAAGACTCTTCACGAGCATTTTGATGGGAGTGCTGGTCTCACTCGGAGGTAGCTGCGGCAGCGGCGGTTCTGCTCAGGTAGGACAGCAGCCGTTCGACGGGTAGTGTATTGAGGACATCCGAAGCTTTGAGCCAGGCGCGCCGAAGCTGCACGATACCACCAGCCATATGGTCAAGTTGACCTGTGGAGTGGGCGTCGGTGTTCACGGCAATTTTGCAGCCGAGCTGCAGGGCGAGACGCAGATGGAGGTCGTTCAAATCGGCCCTCTCCGGCTGCGCGTTATGTTCAACGGCCACTCCGGCCCGTGCGCATGCTTCTAAAACTGGCGGAAGTTGGACCTTGTAAGGCTCGCGTTCCAGCAACTTTCTTCCGGTGGGATGACCGAGGATATGCAGATGCGGATTCTGCACTGCCCGCAACATTCGTTCCGTAATCTCTTCCGTGGGTTGGTTAAATCCTGTGTGCACGCTGGCGACGACGATATCCAGACTGGAGAGCGTCTGGTCGGAGAGATCGAGCGTTCCATCCAGGAGGATGTCCACCTCCACGCCGGCGAGGATGCGGAAGGGAGTGGTGGGCTCTTGAGGCTGCGCTTCACGCGGGTGACGAGAGAGCGGGCGGCTGGATGGATGGCCGTGCAGCAGCCGCTCGTAACGTGCCCACTGCGGCCCTCGGCCTGCGGCGAACTCTTCAGCCAGTTCGGCGGAGACGGCGCGGATACGGTCCGCATGAGCCAGTGTGCGAACGTCATCCATGCCGTTGGTCATCGCCAGATTTTTGGAGTGATCGGTGATGGCGATGTACTCCAGGCCACGCTCGATCGCAGCCTCTGCCATTTCGCGAATGGAGTTGTGGCCATCGGACTCGGTGGTGTGCATATGGAGGTCGCCACGCACCTCCGAGCGCTCGATGAGCTTGGGTAGGGTATGGGCTTCTGCCGCCTCAATCTCGCCACTATTCTCGCGTAGCTCGGGAGGAATGAATTCAAGGCCCAGAGCGTGATAGATCTCCGCTTCGGTTCGGGAGCCGAGCACGAGATGATCTTCGAGCCGCAGGAGGGCGTACTCGTTGAGAGTAAGGCCACGCTTCATCGCGCGCTGGCGAAGCGCGACGTTGTGCATTTTGGATCCGGTAAAGTACTGTAGCGCGGCTCCGTAACTGGCAGGGGGAAGCAGCCGCACATCCACCTGAAGATTGTTGTGCAGGTTGAAGCTTACCTTATTGGGGCCCTTCGCCAGCAGCTTTGCGATTAGAGGCAGGGAGGCGACGTGATCAGACACGGCGGCCACGACATCCGGTTCGCAGGCCGGGCCCGTGACCAAGAGATCGAGATCGCCGACCGTCTCACGGCCACGGCGCAGGGAGCCGGCCGGGGTGATCGTCTCAACGCCGGGAACGGTAGCTATGAAATCACAGATTTGTTCGGCATAGCTACGCGCCACGTCGATGCGGAACCGCGCGGAGTTCTTGCGGTAATCCTCAATACCCTTCAGGAGCTTATCGGTAAACTTCTGACCCATGCGGGGCAAGGAGAGCAGGTCGCCTTGCCGGGCCGCCTTTTCTAAAGCATCGATCTCCGTTATGCCAAGCGCAGCGTAAACCAGGGCAACGGTCTTTGGACCCATCCCGGGGAGCCGAAGCAGTTCAAGGATTGTCGTTGGGTAGCGTCGAAGCAACTCTTCGCGCAGCGGGAAGGAGCCGGTGGCTACGAGATCGCGTATGTTGGCAGCCATCCCTTTGCCGATGCCCGGGATGGAGAGAAGAGACTTGGAATCAGCATCCTTGGCTGCGAGCGGCCCCAGTTGAATGGTCTGCTGCAGGACGGCCTCAGCAGCGCGCCTGTAGGACCGGATCCGAAAGGGGTCTCCGGCGTCAATTTCAAGCAGCGCCGCTGTCTCATCGAGCAGCCGGGCAATGGTCGGATTGTCCATCGTGAACCGAAGATCCCGAGCTTGGCCCTGAAGCAGAGCTGGGATCGGGAGCTGTCTTCGATTGTAAGATGGGCTTGGGCCGGAAACATACGTCTGTGGTCTGGGCTCGTGGCTTTGAGAAGGAGGAACTTCTCCCGAGGTGCAAACCCATGATCCAGGCAGCGTATCCAGCTAGGGTGAGGGCAAGAGCGCAGAGTCGTCACGGCTTCTTTGAAGAGACGATTCGCTCTTACCCTCTTCATCTGCTTCCGTGGAAGCCATTTGTGGGTCAACCCGCCTTGGTGCGAACGACCTGGTCAGCCTGCGGTCCCTTGGTTCCCTGAATCACATCGAACTCCACTTCATCGCCTTCTTTCAGTGTTTTATACCCCTCCAACTTGATGGAACTGTAGTGTACGAAGACATCGGGGCCATCCTCGCGCCCCAAAAATCCGTAGCCCTTTGCGTTATTGAACCACTTAACCGTGCCTTTGTACTGTGCCATGGGTTCCCTTACCATGCTCGAAATATCCTTACCGCTTGGGCGGAAGTTATCTACTAAGACGCATCCGAGGGCCATTAGGCGGTCTGAGTTCCGCAGGAATCGAGAATTTCTGCGCAGCGAGCGCATCGCGGAAACCAAGAGAAAACCAAGAGGAGACCACCCAAAGGCAGGTAAGTATCTTGAAAAGAAATCTTTACCGCAACTCGTACAAAGCCGGTCAGCGGCTGGCGAAAGAGCCGGATGTTTTGCCTCTAACCGGGAATTTTGCGCCGTGCAGGGAAAGGAAGAGCAGGACGCCGATCAAGGTCTTTCCGTCCTCAATCTTGCCCGCGTGGATCATTCTAAGCACCTTGGAGAGAGGCGTCATTCTGACCTCGATCTTTTCATCCTCTTCGGGTTCGGCCTTTCCCAGCGTCAGGCCTTCAGCGAGCAGGATGGTCATGGTCTCGGTAAGAAAGCCCGGGCTGGCATAGTAATTGGCGTGACGGGACCAACGCTGGGCGCGATAGCCGGTCTCCTCGATGAGCTCGCGTTTTCCGGCCGGAATCAGCTTTTCACCTGGTTCGATGCGTCCGGCGGGCAGCTCAAGAAGAAACTTGCCGGCCGCATGCCGATACTGCCTGATCAGCAGGATGCCTGGATCTTTGGGATTGGTCTCTCGGTCCACGGCCAAGACAACCACAGAGCCGTTATGACGAATGACCTCACGGGTAGCTTGGACCCCACCCGGCTCGATCACCTCATCTTTGGTGACCCAGAAGGTTCTGCCGGCGAAGACGGTTGTGGAGGTGATGGCCCGTCCCTGGCCGGTGAGCTTGCGTGTCTTTGAGGACGCGGATGGATTGCTTTTTTCGGGCGAGAGAGATGCGGCTCTGCGGCGAGAGGCTGCGGAGGAGTGCGGACGGGAAGATAATTTTGTCGTTTTGCGTGCCATAAGGGTAAGGTACACGACCTCTGAGGAGAAACTGCACAAGGGCCCCGGCGGGTTGCCGGGCGCCCCACGCCGAAGACTGGGGCCGGAGTTGTCTTCCACATCGCTGAAGCGGGAGGCTTTTACTCTGTTAAAGGCTCCGGTCCTGAATTCTGTGCATCGGTCGGCCGGCGGCGACATCCAAAGAGTCTCAGGGTGAGAGACAGAACAGAGCCTGCATGGAAGAAATAGAGAGCTACCCCCTTTCGACCTTACCCGGAACAACGGCGCTGTTTCGCAACTTCACGGAGATGGCTGCTTTTCCGGACCGGACAGGAGTGCGGCGCTGGTATCCGGCAGATCCGTTCTCTCTGGGGTGGGCGAGATCGTCCCCCCGGCTGGAAGCAGAACGAAGGGTAGAACTGGCGAGTGCGCTGGCGGAACAGGCCAAGCAGATGGCCGCGGGTCCGGCGGCGCTGGCCAACATCGCGAGTCTGCGTGACGGCGCAGCCGTCGTGGTGACCGGCCAGCAAGTTTCACTCTTTGGCGGCCCATTGTTGACCCTGCTGAAGGCTGCCACGGCCATTCGCAAGGCGCAAGACGCCACTGCGGCCAGCGGCCGGATGCATGTGCCCATCTTTTGGATGGCTAGTGAGGATCACGACCTAGCCGAGGCCGATCAGGTGGCGCTGCTGTCGAAGACCGGGGGACAGGCAACGGTGGAAACTTTACGTCTGGGTCTCCAGGTCAGCCGTCCGCTTCCTGTAGGGGGGCTGCGGTTGGGTGATGGAGGCGGAGCGAGCAAGGAGAGCCTTGAGGTGACGCTGGATCGCGCCTGCGCTCTGCTGGGCTGGTCGCCCATCTGCGATCTGCTGCGCGAGTGTTATGCGCCGGGAGCGACGATGGCATCTGCCTTCGGCAAGCTGCTCAGCAAGATCTTTGCCGCACACGGGCTGGTGGTGATGGATGCCGGCTCACGCGCCTTCCACGCTATGGGCGCAGGTGTGCTCCGGGCCGCCCTGGAGCGCTCCGACGAGATGAGGGAGTTGCTTTTACAGCGTTCGCTGGAGTTGGAAGAGCACGGATATCACGCTCAGGTACTGGTCACCGCAGACCATTCGCTGCTCTTTCTACTGGATCACGAGAGCGGCGCCAGGCGGCCTTTGCTCCGTTTGGCGCAGGGTGGGTGGAAGGCGGGAGCAAAGGCGTATACAACGGCGGATCTGCTTGAAGTTCTGGCGACGGAGCCGGAGCGTCTGAGCCCGAACGCCCTGCTGCGCCCGGTGTTCCAGGATGCGATTCTGCCTACGGCGGCGTACGTGGGGGGACCAGCGGAAGTGGCGTACTTCGCTCAAGCTGAGGTGTTATACCGCCAGATTCTGGGCCGGGTGACACCGGTGCTGCCGCGAATGATGGCTACGCTGGTTGAGCCTGCCATTGCGAACACGCTGGCCGCCCACGAGTTGCGGTTTTCCGATGTGCTGGAGGCGAAGACGGCGGCAGCCCTGGCACAGAAGATGGGCGCCCGCGCCATGCCGATCGAAGGCAAACGGAAACTTGCAGCGGTTGGGAACACCCTGGAAGCTGAGCTGGCAGCGCTCACTGCTTACATGGCTTCGCTCAGCGCGGAGCTGGGCCGCG
>JAJYZE010000136.1 GCA_021800195.1 Acidobacteriota bacterium | reverse complement strand
GGGATCTGTCCGATCCTCGCCCGCTCTATCTTCAGCGGGGCGGTCTGTGCAGCCTTCACATCGGCAAACGGATTCTTGAAGAATGCGTCCACTGCGTTCACCGGCACCGTGCCTGCGCGCGTAATGTGAATCGGCGCGGCGCCCTTGTCATCTGAGCGCACATACGTGGTCTCGCCGGTAAACCCGCCGTAGGAGTAAATTACGGCCAGCGAAGCATGCTGGGCAAGCGCCTGGCTGCTGCTGAATCCACTCTGGGACAGCAGCTTTGCCGCCGTCGCCGGATCAAAGCGCAGCGTCAGCTCCTGCCCCGGTTCCACCATGGACTGCACCGCGCTCCTGCACTCCATCTCCGACCGCTCGGTACGCCAAAACATGCCGGCCACCACCAGCATGGAGAGTGTCACGCCGGTCGTTCCCAGAATCAACAGAAACCTGCGGCCTTTCTTGTCTACCAGCAGGATGCCCACCACCGTCATCAGAAAGTTCACCATGGTAAACACCACATAGCCCCAGTGCGAAGCCACGTCGGTAAGACCGCTCTGCAGCAGGATGCTGGTGTTGAAGCCGATGATCGAGTTGATTCCGGTGGCCGTGTTGCAGAACAGGATCACGCAGGCCAGCAGGAAGGGGACCACATACTTCCGCCGCAGCAGCGAGCCCTCAGCGTGCTTGTTTGCATCACGCTCGTTGGCGATGGCCTGCATCTCCTCAAACTCAAGCTCCGCGCCGGCGGCGGAACGCGAGCGCAGCAGCGAACTCATCGCCCGCTCCAGCCGTCCTTTGCGAAACAGCCAGCGCGGGCTCTCGCCCACAAACAAGCTGCCGAGCACGAACAACACTCCCGGCGGCAAGGAGATCCAGAAGATGCGCCGCCAGGCTTGATCCTCCACATGGAACAGCGTCGCCGCGCTGGCCCGCGCCGCTACCGCCTGCACGTGATAGCTGTAGTAGATGCCGATCAGCGCTGCCGCCACAATGCCGAAGGTGCACAGCCACTGGAAGATCCCCGTTCCTTTGCCGCGCGAGGAAGAGGTCAGGCACTCGGCCAGGTAAAGCGGCACCACGACGCCCACAAAGCCGGCGCTGGAGCCCTGCAGCAACCGCCCCAGAAACAATGGCCCATAGCCGTGCGAGAGCGCAATCATCGGAATGCTGATCACAAACACCAGGCCGCTCAGCGCCATCAGCGGCTTGCGTCCCATCCAGTCCGCAAGCAGGCCGGCAAAGATTGTGGACAGCACGCTGCCCAGCAGCACCGCCGCCACAATCACCGAGAGCTGCGCGGCGCTCAGCCCCGAGGTCGCCTCCAGATACGGCAGCGCCCCACCGATGATGCCGACATCCACGCCATAAAGCAGTCCGCCCAGCCCGGCCACAGAGAGCAACAGCAGGTTATAAGCCCGCCGGCTGCTGTCCTGCTCCTCACTACCCCTCGGGTCCATTGGTACAGCGCAAGATCCATGGCTCATCGTTGGTGTTTACTCCTTCTAAGTTTTGAGTGACCTTCGTTTGAGGGGTCTTCTCGGGCAAACGCATCCCAAGCCGCTACGATCCCAGGCTGCGGCCATCTGGAGTCAGCTTTGCAGATGCGACAAAAGCCGCAGTGCATTCTCCCGGTACACCTTGCGCAGCACATCCTCCGGAAGATCCAGGCCATAGATGCGCCAGCGCCCCTGTCCGGAGGCATGTGTAGGATACGCAAAGTACTCGTCGGCTGTCTCCAGAAACCTGTAATAGAGTCTGTACATCTCCTCTTCCGGCGTTAAATCCGTACCAAACAGAATCCGGTCAGCAAAGCGCAAAAAGAATCTCCGCGCTGCGTAAGGCTGCCGGCCCAGCTCGGAAGCCCGGGCGCTGATGTCCACCAGCACATTCGGGCAGGCGTCCAGCATCCTGGAGACTCGCTCCAGATCCTCGCTGTTCTCCGCTATGTGCGCTCCCACAAAGGTGGTTCGCGGATGCCGCCGGAACACCCGATCCCTCTGCTCCAAAAGATCGCTCTTGCCATACTGGCTGCCATAAAAACTCCACTCCGGATGCGCCGCCAGCTCCTCATAGCGCTCATTGTCGCCATCGATGGGCAGAAAGAAGGCCTCCGGATCCCCGATGTGCACCATGACCGGAACGCCCAGCTCGCCGGCCCGCTCAAAGATCGGGGCCAGCCGCTCGTCGTCCACCCGCACCAGCTCACCGCTGGCGTCGCGGACCCTCAGGCCCAGATCCTTCCATATCTTGAAGCCCACCGCTCCGGCCTCTACCAGCCGCTCCAGCCGCTTCACGCTGCCAGCCACAAAGACTTTAAGATCCCCCTCCACCCCATCCCAGTCCATCCATCCAATCGTGGAGAAGCGGCGTGCATCCGCCTTGCGATAGCGCTCCATCATCGCCAGCGCCGCCTCGCCCACTTGCATCGTGATGTTCACCATATGCTCGATTCCACAGGCATCCATCACCCGCAGAACCTGCGCCGGATCCTGCGCGTCCAGGTGATTGTGGTAGTCAATTACCGGGAAGCGCGGCCGCCTTACCTCATGCTCTGCCGTCTTCAACATGCTGCGCGGATGAAACTCGCTCAGGGGCAACATCACCTGCGCCTTGGCCCGCATCATGGCCACAAACTTGTCCTTTTGCGCGCCATCCTGTCCGTCAGGTCGCTGCATCATCCCCTTCCATCCTTCGCAGGCCGGCTTCCGTCTCCACCCGTCCATGTTCGCCCGCAATCTCTGTCCATGCTGTTGCGCCAAAATCCCTATACTATCAGCACGGGCCCAGCCGCCTTCTGCCTTCTTGCCGAGAATGCGCCTGCCTGGTCTCTTCGCATCGCACCACCCGGCGGGATGCTTTCCCTTCTCTCCAGCAGGAAGCTAAAATCAGGAAGCTAAAATCGCAAGGAACGGTTGCTTTCGCCTTGGCCGCTGGAGCCTTCCCGCTCCATACCCTTTCTGAAGCTCCATTCACATCGTCCACCCAAGGACCCTCATGATCGCCTCCGCCGTCAAAGCGCTTGACGTCGCCATTGCCGGCGAAACCAATCTCGATCTTATCCTGCAGGGCCTTCCTGAGGCGCTTCCGGTGGAAGTTGAGCTTCTGGCCTCTGACTTCCACATGACCCTGGGCGGATCCTCTTCCATCCTGGCCCACAACCTCTCACTTTTGGGCGCACGCGTCGGGTTCGCCTCTCTGCTGGGCGACGACGCCATGGGAACGATTGCCCTGAAGCATCTGGCCGAAGCCGGCCTGGACACCTCTCACATCGTTCGCCGCGCCAACACCCGGACCGGGGTCACCATCGTCTTGCCCCACGGCTCTCGGCGCCACATGCTCACCTACCCCGGCGTCACAGAGCAGATCACGGTCTCTGACCTTGACCTCTCGCTGCTCGTCTCTGCCCGCCACCTTCATCTCTCCTCGCTCTTCCTTCAGACTGGCCTCCACGCAGGCCTGCCGCAACTCTTTGACCACCTCCGCCGCTCCGGCCTCACCCTCTCGCTGGACACCAATGATGACCCCTCCGGCCTCTGGAGCGGCGTCCTGCCCACGCTGCTGGACAAGATCGATCTACTTTTGCCCAATGAAGTGGAGGTTCAGAAGATCGCCGGCCGGCCCTCGCTGGAAGCAGCGCTGGACGCGCTCGCTCCTCGTGTCCCGCTGATTGTGGTCAAATGCGGAGCTCGGGGAGCCCTGGTCCAGCAAGGATCCCAGCGCGGATTCCAGCGCGACTGGGTTGCTCCCATCCCCATCGATTCCAAGGACGTCATCGATACCATCGGCGCCGGGGACAGCTTCAACGCCGGCTTCCTCCGCGCCTGGCTCGACGGTATGGACCCTTTGCGCGCCGCAGCCTTTGGTAACCTCGCCGGCGCTCTCTCCACGCTGCGTGCCGGCGGCGTTGAAGCCTTTCGCGACGCGGCCCTGCGCAGCTCCTTCTTTTCCCTCCACCAGACCGAAGCGTTGCCAGGCTACTTCAGATAGGCTCGCACCAGATCGATCAGGTCCTCGGCCAGCTCGGTGGAGGCCACCGGGTTCTTTCCTGGAGACAGCATGTGCAGGCGGATATGGTCCTCCAGCACCTCGGCCATCAGGCTATTGATGCCTCCGCGTACATTGGCCAGCAACATCAGCGTGTCGGCGCAGTGCTCCTTCTCGGCCAGTGAGCGCTCAATGGCGTCCACCTGACCGCGGATCCTTCGAATCCTGGCGATCAGCTTCTGCTGCTCTCTGCTCTGCTCCTCTTTGGACTCCACCGCCATCACAACCATCCTTCCTGGCATCGTTCAGCGAAAACTTCCTCAGATCAGGCCGCGTGCGCTCCTGTGCAGCCGGCGGCCATTTCACAGAGACCAGCATAGAACATCCTCACCATCTGTCCGTTCCGTGCGGTGCAAAGCTATCTCAGCAGTTGGACACTCCGGCTTTGGCCTGGGCCAATCGGCAGTCGCATTCAGGAGCGCACCACCGGGAATCAACTCCGTTGGCGGTAAAGTCGCTCTCGGCCCCGTTTCCCGCAGCGGACGGAGAACACCGCGCACCAGTTACGCGAGCACCAGTTTTGTGCGCATCAGCAGGTCTTGATGAACACACTCCTCGCGCAAGGAACGCATATATTGGGTGTAAATCCGGTTCACCTTGCCCGCGAACTCCGGCAGCAGGGATGGCAGCACATATTTCTTGTCGCCCCAGATGAGCCGGTTGCGCCATTCCGTCTGCCGCCCGGCGGCAAAATAGTCCAGCGCGCTGCCGGTCCGCCGTGCTCTCATTCACCGTCTCGATGGTCTGGAACGGCAACGCCGCCCGCACCGGGCTTTGCCGCTTGCCGTCCGCATACTTCCCGTCCCAAATCAGCTCAGCCATTCGTATCCGATCCGTTCGTCCACACGCTTCCGAAGCATTTTCAAAGCGCTCCGCATCCTGGGCGTGAGAGTATCTTGTTATATGTCTTGGCCCTGCGCCCCTTGCGCGTTTGAGACGCTGCCCAGCAGCAGTTCGCCCAACGAGGCGCCAGGAAGGAAACGAGATGGCGATTCAGATCTCTGTGAGCGGCTTGGCAAAATTCATGAAGGCCAGCTCGGCCGCGCAGCGCACATTGTTGCGCAACCAGAAGTTCCAATACACCGCCGACGGCAAGAAACGGCCTCAGATCGTCCGCTACAGCGAGGCCCGAACGGCAATTCGCAAGTATCACGAGAGCGGGAATGAGGTGAGCGTGCTGCTGACCGCCATCGAAGCGCTGCTGAAGAAGGAAATCGAGCATCCGGAAAAGGACGCATCGCGAATCAAAGACAACGTGCGGGCAGTGAACACCTATATGGCCCATTCTTCCCGCAACAAATTCACAGTGCTGGAAACGCCGAAGCCGAAGTATCAGCATGGCGAGGTGATCGTTTCCGCAACGCCAGACCTCTATGTGGACGAAGGCGGTCGAAAGAAGCTCATCAAGCTGGATTTCAGCCTCCCGAAACCGGACGAGGAAGTCGTCCAGATCATTCTGAAGGTCATGCACGAGGCAGCGGCCGCGGACGGCCTCGGTGTTCAACCGAGGGACCTCATCTATCTCGATGTCTCCCGGCAAACGCAACACAGCGGAAAAGAGCTGAACAAGCGACTGAAGCGCGATATCGATGCCGCCTGTGAAACCATTGCCGACATCTGGCCGCGCATCAAGCAGTCATCGTGACCCTATGGAACTGAAACCCCGGCCCCTTCAGCTCCCTTTTTTCCTCGGTGCTGGCGCCGAGCAATATGCCTCGACGCTAGTCTTGTAGGATCTGGTCAGAATGGGCATGGGATGCGCGCAATAAGACCGCACAAACGTATCGTCGCCAAAGAGCCAGTGATACAGATTGGCATACACGTAGTCGGGATGAATCTTTACGCCACAACCACCCACCCTTCCCAACTCGGCCCGAAGCAACCCGCGCAGCTCGCGCGCAACTGACGGCGACCAGCGATTCTCTCCTGAGACAAATGCTGTCAAACAAGAAGTGAACAAATCAGCGAACTGAAGACAGCGATTGAGATGTGAGCTGCACGTGAGCACCATGGCAATCCTGTTCAGTGGCGAAAGCGCATTCGTCCCTGTGCACATCGTCTCCGGGCAGTCACTGATGAATGCGTCGCTATTTTGCCTGCTTCCGCCACTCGGCGTATCGGCGATGAAGAGGGCGTATTCTTCCATGGATGTTGCATTCTGAATCCGTTCCAGAAGTAGACGGACTACAGAAGTCTCGTGGTTGCCGGCGCCGGCGATCACGGTATGGTCCGTATCTACAACGGCCAGCGCCCCACAAATGTCGTGGTCCCTCGCAATGGTTACCGCGGTTAGAAAGAACTCAGTTCGCGCCTGCCCAGTGAGATGATCGCGCATCCAAAGCTCCCGGCCAGGCGACCACTTGAACTCCTGACGATCAGGAAATCCGACGGTTCGGCATAATGCATCAAGCGCGTCCTCAAAACTCTTGAGATTTGCCTCCGAGACGCAAATCGCTCCTGCGGCGCGTAGCGGGCCCATTCCCTGTCTGGTCGGGGTCTGTTGGCGGGCGTCATCGACAAACCAGAGTTGCATTTCTCACGGACTCACCAAACTTTGGCGAGATTCTCCAGACTCTGACGGTAATCTTCCTGGTCGATCTTGAGCCGTACCCCGAACTCTCCGAGAAGAGTCATCATCTGTCCCACGGGCAGGCCTGCCAGCTCGGCGGCTTTGCGCAGCGACGCTTCGCCCTCGCGGTACTTCTCTACGGCAAGCAGAACCCGGCCGCGCGTCACCAGTTCACGCACCGCCTTGGACAGGTCGCTCCGCTCCTCCCGGCTGATCGCATGGAGGAACTCGTAATTCTCCCGGTCCATGCGGATACTCATCGTCTTCGTCATGGCTTATTCCTCCAGTCTCCGCTTTGCATCTCCAACAATTGAACTTCTGTAACGCCCGTGCCTGGCGAGGAACGCGAGACGAGCCAACGCATTGTCTTTGCCGATCAGCCCTTTCTGTTGGCCTCGCAGCAGGATAGCGATTGCCGTGGTGAAGGGAACTCCCGTCAGTTTGCAGGCATCCATGCCGCGCTTGTCATCGACGCCCACCAGCCGCGCTTTCTCCTGCAAGGCAAGCGCAATGGCTCCCGACTCTCCGCTCCCCATGTTGAAATCCGGTGCCAGCTTCAGCACCAACTTCCGATTCTTCACGCTGTGCACTCTGATTCTCGACTCGTGCACCGCTTTTTGAATCATGAAAGCTTCGAGAGTCTTTTTGCCGCCGCAGCATTCCTCTTCGACCGCTCGCGGTATCGCAACTTCCATCCCCATTTCGCTCAGAGCCTTTTTACGATCTATGGTTTCGATGTGGCACGGGAATCTGAGAAGCCATATGCGTTGGCTTCTCCGGGGCGGTAATCAAGAAGGATGGAACGGAGAAAAGCTTACGCAAGCGACATCAGC
>JAJYZE010000135.1 GCA_021800195.1 Acidobacteriota bacterium | reverse complement strand
TTCGAAGGCCATGTTGACAGCCGCTAAATGCCCCAACCGCGCTCCCGATCCGATCCCGTTCCATGAACCCCGCAGTCGATCCACACAGGTCGCGCAAGCCCGCTCCACGCCGATCGAACGTGATAGCCTCTAGAAATCGCGTTCGCTACCAGTCTGCAAAGCCGCAGTTGCAGAGATTCACGGTCGGCTCTGAACCGCACGCGGTCAGGGTCCAAAGCCTTGACGATCAGACGCACCTTTCCAAGCAAATATGGTGATTCAAATCTTCAAGCGTCTCGCAGCAAAGCTACCGAACTCCGTGCAGGATGAACTGAAGCGCTGGCACTTCGCGCGTCAGATCAGGAACCATGCTTTCGCAACGGCAGAGCCCGAGTACGCCATGCTCGAAGAGTGGATCTCCCACGGCGATTGGGTAGTGGACGTCGGCGCGAACGTCGGGCATTACTCCGTCAAAATGTCGGCCTCGTCGGCAATCAGGGCCGAGTGATAACCTTCGAGCCCGTCGTGCGCACCGCCTCGCTCGTGCTCTCCAATCTGGTGTGCGCTCGCGCCTCGAATGTCTCGGTCTTCAACGCCGGCCTGTCCAACGACATCGGAATCTGGGGCATGGTCTGGCCGAAATTCGACGCTGGATCGGAAAATCTTTATGAAGCGCGACTGGTGCCGGACGCCTCCCAGGGCCCCTCCTGGCGATGCCCCTGGATTGCTTTCGGCTCTCAAAAAAAATTCGCTGTGCAAAATCGATGTGGAGGGACACGAACTCGAGGTCCTGAAAGGGATACGTTCCATCCTCGCCTCAGACCGCCCCGTCCTCATCGTCGAGGGACAATCGCCCGAAGTGGCGCTGTTCCTTGGCGAATTCAACTATAGCGCCCAACACATCCCGCGCTCGCCCAATACCATCTTCACTCCCCTGCCTGCCGCCTCCACAGGCGCACCCGAAGCACAAGATTGAAGAGGCGAACGGCGACGCCCTCCGCTCCTCCATCATCCCTGGAAAACTCCGGCGACGCCGCTACGGCTGAACAACACAACTCGGGCTCTGCAGGCACGCAACTCCGGGCCAGCGCCTCGGGGAGCGGCCAGCGGCTCGATCTTCTTCCTCCACCGAGCCGTTGACCTTTGGCCCGCCTCGACTAGCCGACATCGACGCTGCTCAATCACCTCCGGCCCAGCGCATCATCGCTCTTGATCCACACGCAGCCGGACCCGCAGCCACCGGACCCGCAGCCATCCCGAGTCAACAAGTTCTACTCGGTCGTCGCATCACCCAACGGACCGCTCCCCGCGCCTGCGCTCGCAGGTGAACCTTTCGCGCGGGGAAGATCAAACCGGTAGCCGGCCCCGCGCATCGTCTTCAAAAACCGCGGCGTCTCCGGATCCACCTCAATCTTCTCCCGGATGCGGCGGACGTAAACATCCACGCTGCGCGGGGTCACGAAGCGCGCATCGCCCCACACCGCATCCAGCAAATGGTCGCGGCTGAAGACTCTTCCCGGATGGCGCGCCAGGTAATCCAGCAACCGGAACTCGGTGGCCGTGGTCGTCACCAGTTGCTGGTTGACTCGCAACTGCATGGAGTTGCCATCTATTTCAAGCGTGTCGATGGTGAGCACCGGCGGCGGGCCGGCACCCTCCGCAGGCCGTTCAAAACGCCTTAGCACGGCCTTCACCCGGGCCAACAGTTCGCGCATCGCAAAGGGCTTTGTAATATAGTCATCGGCACCCAGCTCCAGGCCATGAACACGGTCATTCTCCGCCGCCCGGGCGGTCAAAAAGATGATCGGCACGCTGGCCAGGACAGAGTTCTGCCGCAGCCTGCGGCATAGGTCCAGTCCGTCGCCACCGGGCACCATGATGTCCAGCAGGAACAAGTCAGGCCGCTGCCGTTCCGCGTCCTGAACGATGCTTCCGACCGTCGAATATGCCCTCACGGTGTATCCGGCCCCTTCCAACTGGAACTGCACCAGCCGCCGTATGTCTGCTTCATCTTCCAGGACGAAGACTACCTGACTCACACACTCTCCCGTTCGCGTCAACCCACCCGCATCCGCGTTCAGCTTAATCCATTCCGCTCCGCGCGTTGAATAAAAGACGGTTAAACCAGAGCAGACCTTACGGGCGCCATCGCCATCAGCTCCGCCTCGTCGATCACCGGCACGCCAAGCTGCCGGGCCTTCTCCAGCTTGGATCCGGCCTCGGCGCCCGCCACCACAAAGCTGGTCCTCTTGCTCACCGATCCCACCACCTTGCCTCCGGCTGCCTCAATCCGCTCTGTCGCCTGCTCCCGGGTAAGCGTCGGCAGCGTCCCGGTCAGCACAAACGTCAGGCCACTCAGCGAACTTCCCCGCGCCTTGCGCTCCGCGCTGAACCTCAGCCCATAGCCGCGCAGCCGCTCCACTAGCGCCCGGTTGCGCGGGCTGGAAAAGAACTCCCGCACCGTCTCGGCCACCTTGGGCCCGATGTCGTTCACCCGGGTCAGATCCTCGATGTCGGCCGCCATGATCGCGTCCATCGACCCAAACTCTTCCGCCAGCGCCAGCGCGGTTCGCTCGCCCACATGGCGTATGCCCAGCCCCAGAAGAACTCGCTGCAGCGGTTGCTGTTTGGATCGCGCAATCTGCTCCAGCAGCGCATCGGCCGTCTTCTCTCCCACCCGATCCAGCGTGAGCAGACTCGCCCGGTTCACCTTCTCCGCGTCATAAAGATCGGCGATCGAAGACACCAGCGCGCCGCGAGCAGGCCCCGGCTCGACTCCTTCCCCGCCTTCAGCATCCATTTCACCGAACGGCGCATCTTGGCTCCCGGCGTCTTCTCCGCCGGTCGCCGCGTTCTCCCCAGCGGAGTGGCCCAGTAGCTGCGCCACCATGGCCTCTCCAAGTCCTTCGATGTTCATCACCCCACGGGAGGCAAAGTGCCGCAACTCCTCCTCCAGCCGGGCGGGGCAGCTCGCATTCACGCAGCGCAGGTCCACCTCTCCTTCCGTGCGCACCAGAGCCTCTCCGCAGCGGGGGCAAACAGCTGGAAACACAATCTCCTGATCGCCGCGCGGATGCGTCGCATCGCTCACCACCTCGGTAATCTTGGGAATTACGTCGCCGCCCCGCTCCACAGAGACGAAATCGCCGATTCTTACCCCCAGCCTCCGCACCTCATCCGAATTGTGCAGGGTAGCGCGGGTCACCGTCGTCCCTCCAATGGAAACCGGAGAAAGAACGGCGACCGGCGTAATCTTGCCGGTTCGTCCCACGCTGAACTTCACCTCCAGCAGCTGGGTAAGGCCCGCTCGCGCGGGGAACTTGTAGGCGATCGCCCAGCGCGGCGCCTTGCCGGTAAATCCCAGCCGGCGCTGCTGGGCCACGGCATCCACCTTGATCACCACGCCGTCGATCTCATACGGCAGGCCATCGCGCAAGCCCTCGGCCTCAGCGACAAACTGCAGCACATCGGCGATGGACTCCGCCGTGCGCGCATACGCATTCACCAGGAACCCAGCCTCGCGCAGCGCCGCCAGCGCGGCGCTCTGGGTCTCCAGCAGCGGCTCGCCCGCCGCCTCTCCAGCATCCTCACCCCGCAACAGAAAGTAGGCGAACAGCTCCAGCCGCCGCTGCGCCACAATGTTCGGCTCCAGGGTACGCAGAGTCCCGGCGGCCGCGTTGCGGGGATTGGCCGCCGGAGCCAGGCCCTGCGCCTCCCGCTCCCGGTTCATCTGCTCAAAGGCCTTGCGCGGCAGGACCACCTCGCCCCGCACCTCAAAACAGGACGGCAACCCCGCCCTCTGTAGCGCCCGGACAGAGACCTGCAGGGGAACGCTGCGAATCGTCCGCACATTGCCGGTCACATCCTCACCGACTGTTCCGTCGCCGCGAGTGACGCCGGTCTTGAGAGACGCTGCGCCGCGCGCACTGGCCTGATACTGCAGCGCCACCGATAGTCCATCCAACTTGAGCTCGCACACGTAGCGCGGGCTTTCGCCGGCAGCCAGCCCGCCGGCCACGCGCTCGGCCCAGGCCCGCAGCTCCTCTTCGTTGTACACATTGTCCAGGGAGAGCATAGGCCGGGAGTGCGCCACCTTGACGAAGCCCTCCCTGGGCTTGCCGCCCACCCTCTGTGTCGGTGAATCCGGGGTTACCAGCTCCGGATGCGCTGCCTCCAGGGCGCGCAACTCGTTCATCGCCGCGTCGTAGCGGGCATCGCTCCACTCCGGCGCATCCAGCACGTAATAAAGGTATTCATGGTGACACAATTGTTCGCGCAGCTCCTCGATGCGCGCGGGAACGCTGTCGGTTCCGGGCTGCGCGTCCAAGAGGTGTTCTACAGGCCGGCACGGCGAGCTGGACTCCTTGCGGATCGATTTTTCATCCATGGCAAGGATTATAGAAACCACGCAGGCCGGGGAGACCTCCAGATCGAGGTAAACTGAAGGTCGCGCATCCAAACTTCCCCGGACTGGACTCGCACAGATGCAAGCACAAGGAGCTTGAACGATGCCACACATGGTTTTCTGCACCAAATACAAAGCCGAAATGGAGGGACTCGACGAACCACCGTTCGACACGGACTTCGGTCAGAAGATCTATAAGAACGTCTCCAAGCAGGCCTGGAGCGAGTGGATCGAGCGGCAGAAGATGCTCCTGAACGAGTACCGCCTGCAGCCCTGGACCAAGGAGGCTCAGGAGTTTTTGGTCGAGCAGATGAACGAGTTCTTCTTCGGCTCCGGCGGCGAACTTCCCAAGGAGTACGTTGCTCCCACGCATTGAGGGCGTTGCGGTGGCCGCCTTCGAGGCAAGAAAACGGCTAAGAGGGACGATCCCGACAAAAGCCGCGCAGCCGCCAGTCTCTATGGTTGGAGTGGTGTAAACTCAGAGTACCCCGGCTGCTCGTTCCCTCTGGTGCGAGTGGCCCATGCAACAAGTCGGGACGTGGCTCAGCCTGGTAGAGCGCACCCTTGGGGTGGGTGAGGTCGCTAGTTCGAATCTAGTCGTCCCGACCATTTCTCTTCCTTTCCACCCTTCCACTTTGCAGCATCCGCTCCAGCGGACGCGTCTGCCCCTGGCCGGGCACGTCCGCCCTTTGCCTGCCCGGCAGACTCCTATCTCTGTGGCTCAGCCGCGCCAATGGTCGGAGGATTCGGACGCGTCACCCCGAAATAGTCCTTCGTCACCCCGCTGACGGGCACGCCATGCCCCACAGCCGGGCTGCCCACCAGGGGATGAAAGTTGAAGTGGTCCAACTCCGACTCGCTGCTCATCGTCAACGGTGGCTGGTTCACCAACTCCGGCGAGGTACAGATAAGGTCCGTATGGCCAAAGTACGGGCAAGGCTTGCTGCGCAGATCAAAGAACAGATCGTGGTCTGTCGAGACGTTGACAGAATGATCGCCAAGATAAAAGAGGCCAGGAACCTCGCCCGTCCGATAGCGTGGGTTAAGCAAACCGAGCACAATGTTATCGCGGAAGAGGAACTTGGCCGAACCGCATGCATTCGGGCTCTGACAATTCAGATCGAAGGTGGTATCGGAGTAGCCTACGGTCGTGTTATCCGCGAACAGCACCGTGCCGTTGGCCGCGCCATAGAAGCTGAAGATATCCCCTGCCGCCCGGCAAAACAGGCTCAACTTCTGATTGAAGCCAGGGTTCGCCCCCGGAATTGGCTCCGCCATGCGATGACAGTTTCCCACCGTCAGGTTGTTTTCAAAGATCGTAGTTCCGCCCGGCTGATTTCCCCACTTCCACTGTTGACCCATGTTGCCGTAGGACTCGGAGTTGGTGATCTTCAGATAATGGATCATCGTGTGGGGACCGATGAAGCCATCCTTGGTGTTGTAGGCCATCACGCAGTGGTCGCAGATGAAAGAGTCAAGGTTCGTGCCCTGCCCACTCCAGGAGTCACCGAAACCGCCATCATCGGAGTCCCAGCACCTCAAGGCTGGAAATTGCTTGTGGACGATCGGGTACTCTTCCAGGCATCCATTCCCTTCCATCCTCACAAAGCTGGCGGTGATCGTAGAACCGGGAGCATCGGGAGTGGAGTGGCCATCGTCGAAGTTCCATCCCGCAAAGGCGTTGAAGTCAATCGAGACGCGGTTCAGCGCCACCGGGCCGCCTATCGGACCGTATATGCCCTGACCGGTAAAACCGTGGATGTAAACGTCCTGGAGAAGAATATTAGAGGATGCATTGCTAAAGTTGATCCCGTCGTTGCTGTAATCGCTCCATGGAAATCCTGCATAACATCCCGTAGGATACGGCGGAATACCCAGCCTGGTGCACTTGCCGTTATGCGACGTGATCTCCAGCCCTTCAATGTCGACGTACCGGCTCCCGGAGAGATCCAGCACCTCGCCCAAACCAAAGCCGCCATAGATCTGCGCCAGATTGTCTTTCGTGTACGGATAGCCAATTACCGGGTTGCAGGTATAAGTTCCGTACGCACAACCTCCAAGAATCTTGGTGGGATGCGCGGCCGTACCCGACGGTGGCGGTGGAATACTGCAGTTCTCGACCCCGAAGCAAATGCCTGCCTTGTTCATGGCGTTGCCATAACCGATTCGGCAGTCCGGCGGAGCTGCGTTCTGCTCCCCTGGCAACGCGGCGCAGCCTCGAATCACTACCGTATCTCCCCCGGCAATCACCCACTTCGAGACTCCATAGGTCCCGTCCAGGTAGAGATACTGCACGCTGGAGAAGGCACAGTGCCGGTTGCTGCCTCTCCCGGGATAGGGCGCATCCGCCTTTCCGTCGCACTGCCCGCTATGGACGTTCGCCGAGTAGCGTGTGCCCCCGTCACGGCGGACGAACCAGGTCTCTGCGGAGAGTGGACGGACAACCAGGAAGATCAGCAAAAATCCGAGGACTCGGATGACCGTCATCTGACGAACCGGCTTAACTCTGTTTCGGCGAACTCTCATGACAATCGTTCCCTCCGCTTGCTTTTCGTTCCACCGGAAGCGCTACAGCAGGCGATCTATCCCTAACTCCGTTGCCACCTCCGCTATATCGAAGTTGAGATCGATCTCCGCGGAAAGATTCCTTTGTCCGCCGGGCTGAACCTGACGATAGTTCTTCCTGTTGATGGAGGTGCAGTGACCCTCCGCTACCCATCTTTGAGGAATATCCACGACTCGGCCCCCCAGACGCCGCTTCCAATACATGATGCCGACACCAGAGTCATAATAGTACTTGGCGCGGCGGCGGCGCTCCTTTTCATCGGGGCAGTTGGGATGATCCACAAAGGAGCGCCACCACCCGGCCCCCTGCTCGAACTGAGATCGGCTGGCGCCGCGCGTCGTGCAGCCCGCCAGCTCCCAGTAGCGATGATGACGGAACCGGTAGATGTATCTGCGGCTGCCAAGATCGGGGACCGCTGCCATGGCCCCGTCTTCCAGCCCTTCGAATACGCCCTTCAACCGCCGCATCGTCTCCATGCGGCATAAAAGATCCGCAT
>JAJYZE010000134.1 GCA_021800195.1 Acidobacteriota bacterium | reverse complement strand
AGAGAGATTCTTCAAACGCCGCCGCGGTGCCCTGGTAGTTGGAGACCACGCTGGCCGGCACCTTCTGCTCGTCCAGCACCCGATTGAATGCGTCCAGCGCCTCGCCCAGGGAGTAGCCGGGGGCGAGATTGAAGGAGATGGTGACGGATGGGAACTGACCCATGTGGTTGACGGAGAGCGCCTCACTGGTGGGCACAAACCGGGCAATCGCGCTGAGCGGCACTGGTGTTGGCTCAGTCTGGCTGGTGCTTGACGCGCCTGACCCTCCGCCTCCACCGGAGCCACCAGTGCCGGAGGCGCCCGTGCTGGAGGAGGTGGCCGGACGGGAGGTGCCATTCAGCGCGGTGTTGAGGCTCGAAGAGGTTCCAGTACTGGTGCTCAGGTTGGAGAGGACTGTCTGAACCGTGGAGGAGGAGGAAGCGGTAGATAGCGCCGATGTGGGACTGACGCTAGCCGTCGCCAGGCTGAAGGCCGAATTTTGTGAAGACAGCGCCGAGGTGGAGGAGGCGGAGGCGGAGATTCCGTTGGTCTCCGAAGGGGTGAGGATGGAGGTGGTCGCCGCGGTCGATGCATTTCCTGCGCCGGCCGAGGATCCCTGGGTGCTGGATGGGGTTGGTGGCACAATTCCGGTTGACGTGGATTGCACGTAGAGGTCGTTGAGCATGTGCGGGTCCAGTTGGAACTTTGGGACCGTCTCCAGAATCACGTGATACTGGTTCAGCTCGGTGAAGGTGATATTGACCTCACGCTGCCCGAAGGCGTCATAGAGCGTGTTGTCGATGGTCGCGGGGTTGATCCCAAAACGAGAGGCGGTCTCGCGATCGATCAAAACCTCTTCGGCCGCCGCGCCCAGTTGCTGATCGGTGGCGACATCGGTGAGCTGGGGTAGCGTCTTGAGCCGGTCTACGAGCCGGGCCGTCACCCGGTTGAGCTCGGTCTTGTGTGGATCCTCCAGAGTGTACTGATACTCCGTTCGCGTCACGAGCGCATTCACGGTAAGATCCTGCACCGGTTGCATGTAGAGAGTGATGCCGGGGATGTTGCGCACCTCCTGGCTCAACCGGCCGATCACCGCGGTGACATCCATCTTGCGCTGTTGCAGCGGCTTCAGATTGATCTCGATCCGGCCGCTGTTGAGCGTTGTATTGGTCCCGTCCGCGCCGATGAACGAGGAGATTCCTTCGACGGCCGGGTCGGCCAGAATCACTCTGGCAATGTCCTGTTGTTTCTGCTCCATCTCCGGGAAGGAGATGGAGGGTGAAGCCTGGGTTATGCCCTGGATGATGCCCGTGTCCTGGACAGGGAAGAATCCCTTGGGGATCTCGATGTACTGCACGATGGTGAGGATGAGTGTCCCGAGAGCCACCAGCAGGGTGGTCTTCTGGTAACGCAGCACCCAGCGCAGGGTGCGACCGTAGAAGGCGATGATCGTCTCAAAGACCCGCTCGCTCTTGCGGTAGAACCATCCTTGCTCCCGATCCGGCTCATGTTTGAGAATGCGCGCGGACATCATGGGCGTCAGGGTAAGGGAGACGAACGCCGAGAAGATGATCGTCACCGCCAACGTCACAGCGAACTGGCGGAAGAGCCGCCCGGCGACGTCGCCCATGAAGAGCAGCGGGATGAGAACGGCGATCAGCGACACGGTCAGAGAAAGAATGGTGAACCCGATCTGCTCCGCACCGATCAGCGCGGCCTCCATGGGGGCCATGCCCTCTTCAATGAAGCGCGCGATGTTTTCGATCATCACGATGGCGTCGTCCACCACGAATCCGGTGGAGATGGTCAGCGCCA
This sequence comes from Acidobacteriota bacterium, assembly GCA_021800195.1. Classification (GTDB taxonomy): domain Bacteria; phylum Acidobacteriota; class Terriglobia; order Terriglobales; family Acidobacteriaceae; genus Granulicella. The sequence goes on along the minus strand of JAJYZE010000134.1, from coordinate 5,689 downwards.
TCATGGTGAGGTTGTTCAGGCTGTAGCCCACCAGGTACATCACGCCGAAGGTGCCGATCAGCGACAGCGGCACGGCGATACTGGGAATGATGGTGGCCGACAAACTGCGCAGGAAGAGGAAGATGACCATGACCACGAGCGCGATAACCAGCATCAGCTCGAACTCGACGTCATCGACCGAGGCGCGAATGTCCATGGTTCGGTCGGTGATGACCCTGACGTGTACGCTTCGGGGCAGTCCGGCCTCAAGATGGGGCAGCAGCTTCTGAATCGTGTCCACCACCTGGATGGTGTTGGCGTTGGGCTGCCTCTGGATGTTCATGATCACGGCCGGCGTGGCATCGCTCCACGCGGCCAGCTTGTTGTTCTCCACGCCATCGATCACGCGCCCCAGATCGGTGAGCATCACCGGTGCGCCGTTGCGGTAGGCTACAACAACGGATTTGTAATCCGCCGCGGTCAGCAACTGGTCGTTGGAGTTGATGGTGTAATCCTGGGTCGGACCATCAAAGTTGCCCTTGGCGCTGTCCAGGCTGTTGGCCGTCAGGGCGTTGCGCACATCCTCCAGATTGATGCCGTAAGCCGCCAGTTGGGTGGGATCCACCTGGATGCGCACCGCCGGCTTCTCTCCTCCGGAGATGCTCACCAGGCCGACGCCGGAGACCTGGGAGATCTTGGGAGAGAGCACCGTGTCCGCCAGGTCTTCCACCTTGGACAAGGGTATGGTCTTGGATGTCAGCGCCAGCGTGAGCACGGGAGCATCGGCAGGATTGGACTTGCTGTAGACCGGGGGCGCGGGCAGGTCCGCAGGCAGATAACTCTGCGCGGCGTCGATCGCCTCCTGCACCTCCTCCTCGGCGACGTCAATGTTCAGGCTGAGCTGGAACTGCATGACGATGATCGACGACCCGCCTGAACTGGTGGAGGTCATCTCGCTCAGCCCTGGAACCTGGCCAAACTCTCGCTCCAGTGGTGCGGTCACCGCGGTTGCCACGACCTCGGGACTGGCTCCGGGGTAGAACGTGATCACCTGAATGGTGGGATAGTCCACCTCCGGCAGCGCTGACACCGGCAGTTGGAAGAAGGCAACTCCACCAGCCAGAAAGATCGCCGCCATCAGAAGGGCCGTCGCAACCGGACGGAGAATAAATGGGCGTGAGGGACTCATGCGTCTCTGCTACCACCTGTCAATGGGCCCTTGGATACAGAGGCGGCCGAAGCAGAGGATGGGGAGCGGGGCGGAACCTGCGGAGTGGGCGGAACGGAGGCTCCAGAGGGACGGGAAGACCCCGGTCCCAATCCGCGGGTGCGCCTGTTTTCACGCGGCCTCTGGTGTACCTGCACCTTGGCGCCATCTTCCAGACGGTCGAATCCGCTGATCGCCACGGTTACGCCCGGGCTGATGCCTGTCACCGCCGTCAGTAGATCGTTGCCGGTAACCACCTGCACCGGATGCACGCTGACGGTCTGGTCCGGGTTGACGATGTAGACGAAGGCAGCCATGCCGTTGTACTGCACGGCTGCGGTTGGAGCCAGGGTGGCGTTGGTGAGGGTCTTCACCAGCAAGCGAGCATTTACAAACTGGTTGGGAAATAACGCCAGATCGCGGTTAGGGAACGTGGCGCGAAACTTCACGGTGCCGGTGGTTGTATCCACCTCGTTGTCCAGCGCGATGAGCTTGCCGGTCGCCAAATCCTTCACATCCTCGCGGTCGAAGGCGTCCACCCGCATGGCGTGATTGTTTTTGAGCTGTGCCTGCACCTCCGGCAGATCATCCTCGGAGACCTCGAAGACCACGGTGATGGGCTGCAACTGGGTGACAACCACAAGGGTGGAGTTGCTCCCGGAGAAGACGGTATTTCCCGGGTCCACAAGGCGCAATCCCACACGCCCGTCGATGGGAGAGACGATGTGGCAGTAGGAGAGCTCCACCTTGTCGTAAGCAACCGTCCCCTCATCCTGCTTCACGGTTCCCTGGTCCTGGATGACCATCTTTTCCTGGTCATCGAGTTCCTGCTTCTGAATGGCGTTCTGCGCCCATGCCTCGCGATAGCGCTGCAGGTCCATCTGGGCCTCCGCCAGCACGCCCTGGTCGTGCAACAGCTCACCCTCCGCGGCTTCCAGCGTGGTCTGGTAGGGCCGTGGATCGATGTCTACCAGAGGGTCGCCCTTGTGCACATACTGCCCCTCCTGATAATGGACCGCGGTCACAATGCCGGTGACCTGGCTGTAGAGTGTGATCGTGTAGACGGGCGTCACGGTGCCCAGGGCTTCTACGTACTCGTTGATGCTGCCGGCGGTGATCTGGCCGACAGTGATCGCGGCCGGACCGCTACCGAAGCGGCTGGCCTGGCCTGCCGCCGGAGTGCTGCCCGCAGGGGGTTTCGTCAGCCAGTAGAGCAGAGCGACCCCCAGCAGAGCCACGGTTGCCAGCGTGATCCAGATTCTCTTGTGGGACTTCTTCTCCGTTCTCTCATCCGATGAAAGAGCGCGCTCGTGAAGCGCCGGCCTTACCTCGTCACCGCGTGATGCTGAAGGCTGTCCCGCACCCTCGTCCTGCGGTCCACTGTTCCGGCTACCTTCCAAAGCCATTCCGTAACCTCTTCCCTGTGAACTGTTTCAAATTGTGATTGCTAACGTTGCGAAAAGAAGATCTTTACAACGTAGAGATGGTTCAACATCAAAAAAAGTTTCGCTGCATTCAGCATATCCTGAAGGATCTGCTTCGAAGCTCATGAAACCATGCGCGATCAGGGGGATTAGAATCATTTTGCGGTTCGAACATCGAGCGGGCTCAACCCCCAAGGAACGTAGTTTTGAAGGAGCCTGTGAGCGGCCGCGAGGCGGTGAGCAAATGTAGACAGGTTGGGCAAGGCCGAGCCTGGGCGGAGCCCGTCCCTGTGAGCCAAGTGATTCTCCAACCCCAAGCAACTCCCCCGGAGCGCCATGAACAACGCAAAGCCTGATCTTGAGACTGAGTTGACCACCCTCCGGCTTGCTCTGGACGGACCCATCGCTACCGTGACGCTCCATCGGCCGGAGGTGCTGCATGCGATCAACGGCGTCATGTTCGATGAGCTCGAGGGTCTGTTCCATCGCCTGGCCGCTGACCCGGAGATCCGGGTGATGATCGTCACTGGTAGCGGGGACCGCGCCTTTGCTGCGGGTGCAGATATCCGCGCCCTGGCGGAAACGGATGCAGTTACCGGCCGAGCTGCCGCCGAACGCGGCCATCATGTCTTTGGATTGATTCACTCTCAGTTGGAACGCGCCGGCAAGCCGGTGATCGCAGCCATCAACGGCGCGGCGTTGGGTGGGGGCTGCGAGCTGGCCCTGGCTTGTACGCTGCGCATCGCCAGTGAGTCCGCGCGTCTTGGATTTCCGGAGGTCAAGCTCGGCCTGATCCCAGGCTACGGAGGAACCCAGCGGCTGACCCGGCTGCTTGGCCGCAGCCGAGCGCTCCGCCTGATGCTCTCCGCTCAGATTGTGGACGCTGCCGAGGCGCTTCGCCTGGGTCTGGTGGACGAGGTGTTTTCGACTGCCGAGCTGCTTCCGCGGGCGCGGGTGCTGGCTGGCGCGATCGCTTCCATGGCTCCGCTGGCCGTTGAAGGTGTTCTTGAATCCGTGGCTCGGGGTGAAGAGCAGCGGTTGCCGGAGGCTCTTGCTACAGAGGCTGAGATCTTCGGCCGTCTGTGCGGGACGGCGGACAAGGAGGAGGGCTTGAGCGCATTTCTGGCCAAGCGTCCGCCTGTTTGGCAAGGCCGTTAGGGCAACCAGGATTCTTCCGGCGGCGGACGGCGAAGCCACCGGATGGTTGACGCCTTGTGCCTCATCTTTCGTCTGAATGGATCTCCCGAGGCGGGCTGTTCGCGGAGTTTTCACTCCATTGCGGAAGACAAGCGTGTTGGGGAACCTCGCCGGCAGGAGAGGGTGCCATAGAAGGTCGAGTTATTGGGATCTGCCTGCACGGCAAAAGTTTCAGGGCTGGGCCGGCGCTGGGTGGTGCTTCCATCCCGTGGTGAACTTTCTAAGCACAAACTCCTCCATCAGATTTTCCATCGCATCGAAGGCGATTCCCAGGGAACCATTCTCAATGGTCAGTCCGGCGCCAGCGCGGTTGCTGGCCGGATAGTACAGGTTGGAGATTGCCCCTGACCCGAAGGATCCGAGAATGCTGGAGTACGCCGGTTGCCATTTGCCGTTATCGCCGCGCTGAATCACTGCTCGCGAGATGGCATACCATGTACGATGCCGTATGGTTCCGGTGCCCAGGTAGAAGTATCGAGGATCCTGATGAAGGATTGTCGGGAGAATGGCAGCACCCAGCATTCTGCTGATCGATCGGGTCGCCAGTTCGGCGCCATAACGCTTGCCATAACCCTCCCATCCCCCTCCATACCCGCTGAACTGGTTGGTTTCCTGCTCAAAGCCGGCAATGCCTGCGGCGATGATAAAGGTCGTCGGGTCGAAGATGGAGCGAATGGCCAAGCGAAACTTCTGGCCGGGCGCGAGCGGCGCTGCGTTCCAGGTATACGAGACATAGAAGTTCGGAAACGCTCCGAGTACGCGTTGTTTTTCCTCCTGCTTCATCTGTACCTCAGCCAACTGATGCTGAGTCAGTCCCGAGACGACGACCTCATCGCTGACGGAAGCCATCAGTGCAATGGGAGGCAAATCCAGCGACTCGTCCTCATTTAGAGTTCCGGACTCGGTCCGGCTGTCCATTCCTTTGGCCTTAATCGTCAAGACGTAAGGGCCAGCCGCAACATGGGAAAAGTTGAACTTTCCGATTGCGTCCGTGACGGTGCTGCGCTTCTGTCCGCCACTACGCAGGATCACGGTGGCTCCCGGCAGGAGACCGCCAACCTGATCGGTAACGGTGCCGCCGAGTGTTCGCTCGTAGTCATCTTCGGTTTGGCTTTGAGAATCGGATTTTTGAGAGATCTGAATCTGAGCTGGATCCGCCGGCCGGCTGGTGGTTGTTTGAGCCTCTGCTGGTCGCATCAAGCAGACCGGCAGAAAATAAAGCAGGGCGAGCGCACATCTCATTCCTTGAGCATAGCTGCTCCTCTCTTCTTCGACTCGCAGACCTCTCCCGAGAGCAATCTTCATCCAAACACCTTGAGGGCAAATTCTTGTCGCAATAGTTATTCGACGTCCACAAAGTGAAGATGGGGGCTCTTCCAGAACGCGTTTGTTTGTTGATTTTTTCTCGCGCGGATGGTGGCGAGTCCCTACGATTACATAGTGTTCATCTAGTGATTCACGATCGAGCTTTACGGCAAGATGACAACCCAGACATCTTCTGGAAAGGCGCAGAGGGAGAGCCCGTAATCTCGATGAGTGTCTTCCCGCATGGGAGCCGCAACAGGCTTAAGTCATGGGTGGAAGAAAGACCTCGTCTCGCATCCGCGCTGGAACGTCTTTCAACTCGGAATCTTTCATCGGGTGGTGATGCCGTCGGTCCGCTGTGCGGAGAGAGTCTTCTCGGAACGTGGTGGGTGAAGAGCGAAGGAGTGCCGAGACGCCGACGAACAAGGATTGCCGTGGTGTCGCGCGATAGTGGCTGGTGGCTGATTCATGGATGCGGCGGATGGTTTCTGATGTGTGCCGGTGGGACAACTCGTGCCACAGCGGCATGGCGCCGGCTGCATCCGCTTGGTATTCTCAACTGATGAGACTCTGCCAG
>JAJYZE010000133.1 GCA_021800195.1 Acidobacteriota bacterium | reverse complement strand
GCTCAGGGTGGGCTCAGGGTGGGCTCAGGATCGGTTGCCTCCTGGCAAAACTCTTCCTTTCACCAACTCCCCAGGCAACTCGTCGAGCAAGCCTCCCTCGCCGCCAGACGGAATCGATTGCGGGCTTTCGAACCAAGAGTTTACCCCTTGCGACACAGGGCTGTTGTCCGCAGCCACTCTTCGTCAAGTAATTGCGGGCAGTGGGGTCCGCTACGAATTCGGGTCATGGAGTCAACGGAGAAGGAGGCTGCTGCGAGAGCCTGCCGCCGGTTGTCGGGTTCGGCCAGCCAGGAAGCTCCAACCCGCATCTTATAGCACAAACCGCAGCGAAATCGCTGCAAGGAGGATGCTTCATGACCATCGAATTTACGGGACGTCGCACGGCAGTCACTCCAAAGTTGAGGTCCATCGCGGAGTCGGGTATGGAACGCCTGGCCCTGGTAACCAATCGCTGCACCAGCGCGCACTTCATCCTGAGCGAAGACAAGTACCGAAAGATTGCTGAGGTCCGGCTGAACTGCCGGAATGAGAGCCTGGTGGCGGCCTGTGAGTCCACGGATATGGAGGCGGCGCTTCGCGAGGCGCTGCAGAAGGTGGAGATGCAGGCGATCCGTCACAAGGAGCGCTATGCGACCGTGCGGGCTCGTCCCCGGCCGGAAGTTCACCCGGATGCCCTCAGGGCGATCCCAGCGTAGGACATTCGCTCCGGTTCTCGTCTGCCGGCGATAGCTTTTTCCGCGGTGGTGGGTTCTCCGAAGCGGGCTTGCTGTGGCATTTCAATCGGGGGAAGCGCCCAAAATCGTCAGGGCTATGGGATATCGACGCGAAAGGAGCGCCACTCTCCACGCTCTCAGAATCCGAACCCATTTGCCGAGACCTTCTTGTTGACGGGCTCCGGCAAATGGGTTCTTGCTCTGTAAGGCTTGGGCAAACCCCGCAGCGGGGCTGGAGACGCCGAGCACTTGATGATGGCTCCGCTCGCGCGCAAGAGCGCTACAGGGGAGCCGCGCAGCGGCATTCCGGCGCCGGCGCGTGCGGCGGGCCTTCTGAGGGCACAGGCTCGGGAGAAGGCTTGTGATGCCAAGCCGGCTGGATTCCGCCTGCATAGAAAATGCTATAGGATTCCCTCATGGCCCCCGATTCTTCACCTGCCAAGGTCTCTGCCCAGGGAGCAAATGCGCCAAAGAAGAGATTCGTGAGGAGCGCGGTCCGTGCGGAGTCAGAACCTTCCGGGCGAGTGCAGGACGGTGAGCCGCGCGAGCTGGTTATCCTTACCGGGCTCTCCGGATCGGGGAAGCTTTCGGCCCTGAAGGCCTTCGAGGATCTGGGATTCTATTCCGTCGATAACCTGCCTTTGGATCTGATACCGCGTTTTGCCGATCTGGTGGCCAAGTCTGCCGAGATCACGCATGCCGCGCTCGTGGTGGATGTGCGGGAGGGTAGTCGCCTGGAGCGCTTTCCGGCGATCCTGACGAAGGTGCGCAAGGTGCTTCCCACACGAGTGGTTTTTCTGGAAGCTTCTGAAGAGGTTCTGGTGCGGCGCTTTTCGGAGACCCGCCGTCCTCATCCGTTGGGACGTGGGGATAGAGTGATTGCCTCGATCCAGGCCGAGCGGAAGAGGCTGGATCCCGTACGCAACGTGGCGGACATCCTGCTGGACACCTCGCGCTTCAATGTGCATGAGCTCAGGGCGCATATCAACGCAGCCTTCAGCCGGGGAGTCGGCAAGAGCGACCGCAATTTAACTATCTCGGTGACCAGCTTCGGTTTCAAGAATGGGGTGCCCAGCGATGCGGATATGGTTTTTGACGTGAGATTTCTTCCCAATCCGCACTTCATTCCCGAGTTCCGCAACCTGACCGGAAAGCACCCCAAGGTGGCCAAGTACGTCCGCCAGTTTCCCCAGACGGCGGAGTTTCTCGGCAAGGTGACCGAGATGCTCACGTTTCTCCTTCCTCACTATATTCATGAAGGAAAGAGCTATCTGACGATCGGCATCGGCTGCACGGGTGGGCAGCATCGTTCGGTGATGATCGCCGAGGAACTGAAGAAGCGCCTCGCCGCAGCGGGGTATCGGGCGAAGTCTTCGCACCGGGATATCCCCCGGTAGAAGTAGACTGATTCTGCATGAATACGGTGCCGGGCGTCGGGTTTGTAGTCCCGGAAGCGGGCGCCTTCGTCCAAGATTTCAGGAGAGTTGCGTGAAGCCCGTTCTACGTCTGCTGAGCTACATGCGGCCCTATGTTTTTTATTGGGTTTCTTCAGTGCTGCTGATGGCTTTGGTGGGGGCGCTGATGGCCTTCCGCGTCCTGCTGATCAAGCCCATCATCGACAACGTTCTCAGCGCCGCAGCCTCGCCGAGCCGGGTGCTGGACTTTGTGATTCCCCACACCCGTTTTCATATCAATTTGCAGATTCTGCTACCGGCGCGCTTTCACAATGCGTGGACGGTCGTCGCGATTGCTCTGGTTGTTTCGGCAATGGTCAAGAACATCTGCGACTACCTGGGCACACTGCTGGCCAACCAAGCCGGATTCGGCATGATCACGGATCTGCGCAACGACCTATACAACTCACTTCTGGGCCGTTCCGCCGCCTTCTTCCAGCGCCATACCTCTGGCACGTTGATCTCCGCACTGATCAACGATGTAGAGCGAGTGCAGTCGGCGATGGCGCCCATCATGAGCGACTTCCTGCAGCAGACGTTCACGCTGCTGTTTATGATCTGCACGGTTATCATCGCGGGTGGTTCGATGTCCTGGGTGCTGGTGATCTTTGTACCCATCATCGTTCTCTCCACCCGGCGGGTGGGAAGCAGCGTGCGCTCCACGACGCGCAGCGGACAGGACAAACTGGCCGAGATTCAGAACATCGTGCAGGAGACCATCACCGGCCACGGAATCGTGAAGGCCTTTGGAATGGAACACTGGGAGATGAACCGCTTCCGGCGCGCGGCTGAACGCTTGTTCTCAGCCAATATGCGGCGAATCGCCGTGCAGTCCATCTCTTCGCCGCTGATGGATGCGTTGGGAGCATTCGCCATCGCCCTCCTGCTCCTCTACGGAAGGGTGTTCATTCTGCATGGAGGCACTGCCGGCGACTTCATCACCTTTCTGATCGCGGTGATTGCGCTGTATGACCCGGTGCGCAAGATGCCGACCTACTACAATGCCTTTCAGCAGGCGGTGGGCGCCAGCGAGGATATCTTCAAATTCATCGACGCGCAGGATGAGGTGGTGGAGCGCAAGAGGGCTCTGCCCCTCACGGAGTTCAAGGGGCTCATCGAGTTCCGGGATGTGCGCTTTGCCTATGAGCGAGATGACATGCACAGGGAGGTCTTGCACGGGATCAACCTGAGCGTCCGCCGCGGCGAGGTTGTGGCTCTGGTAGGCCCGAGCGGAGCGGGCAAATCGACTCTGGTGAACCTTCTGCCACGCTTCTATGATGTGACCGGTGGAGCGATCTTTCTCGATGAGCACGACATTCGAGATCTGACGCTGGCCTCGCTGCGCAAGCAGATTGGCAAGGTGACGCAGGAGACGGTGCTGTTCAACGACACGGTGCGCCACAACATCGCCTATGGACAGCCCAACGTCCCAATGGACAGGATTGTGGCGGCGGCCAAGGCAGCCTTGGCGCATGGTTTCATAGAACATCTCCCCCAAGGCTATGACACGTTGATCGGGGAGGATGGCGCGCGGCTTTCGGGCGGAGAGCGGCAGCGGCTCGCGATTGCTCGCGCGTTGCTCAAGGATGCCCCGATCCTCATTCTGGATGAGGCCACCTCGTCCCTGGATGCGGAGAGTGAGGCTGCCGTGCAGGCGGCGCTGGCGAACCTGATGCAAGGGCGCACGGTCCTGGTGATTGCCCACCGGCTATCGACGGTTCGGCGCGCCGACCGCATCGCGGTGATGGAGGATGGCTGCATCACCGAACTTGGCTCGCATGAGAAACTGCTGGCGCTGGGAGGAACCTACAGCCGGCTTTATCAGCTTCAGTTCGGCGCAGCGGAGAGCGAGATGGCGGAGGTGGGAGAGGGAACCGCGTGAATTCGCATCGAGAGAGCGCAGCGGATGAGAGGGTAGGACGCAAGGTTTACACTATTCCCATCGCAACTGCCTATGGCCGGAATTCTCTTTATCATCTCCGCTCCCAGCGGATCGGGTAAATCGACGCTGGTCAATGAGGTTCGCCGCCTGGTGGCCGGTCTGGAGTTTTCTGTTTCCTATACGACGCGCAGACCGCGCGGATCAGAGGAAGACGGGCGCGAGTATCACTTCATCACTCGCGAACGCTTCGAACGGATGATCGCCGCCGATGAGTTTCTGGAGTGGGCGGAGGTCTTCGGGAACTATTACGGGACCGCTCTCTCGGCGCTGGATACGGCTCGGGAACATGGGGCGGATCTGCTGCTGGACATCGATGTGCAAGGCGCGCTGCAGGTGATGGAGAAGATGCCCGAGGCAATCTCGATCTTCATTCTGCCTCCCAGCCCGGAGATCCTGGAGCGGAGGCTGCGCAATCGCAGTCAGGCCGAGGGTGTGACCCATGAATCCATCATCCAGACGAGGCTCTCGGAGGCTCGTACAGAACTGCAGAAGATTGATGAGTACCGCTATGCCTTGGTGAACGATCTTCTGGATCAGGCTGCGGCAGAGATGCGAGCCATCATCCTGGTGGCGCGAGGAGAGGCGAGTCCTGCCGAGGGCAATCTGGCTGCGCAATGCGTCACCGGCGCCAGGGCCCCAAGGCTGGAGGCAGCGCTGGCCAGTTTTGGGCTAACCCCCGCCAGCCTCTGAACCCAGGTGGATGAATCGGTGTAGAGATCCAAGACGCGCCCAGCGAACTTAATAGAAACTGCCGAGATTTCCACTGGAGACGAATCCGAGCAGAGACGATATTCGGGTTAAAGACGGTGCCATTCGGCGCTAAGATGAATCATCTCTCAGGAGGGTCATTAATGTCATTCATGGAACCGCTCCAAAACAAGTACAGTCTTGTGAAGGGCGCCGCGAGGCGCGCACGCCAGTTGCAATCCGGCGCTCCCTCTCTGGGAGTCTCCAACTCCACCAAGGCGTGCCGCGTCGCTCAGGATGAGATCCGCGTAGGGAAGGTTACCTACACTGTTTCTTCCGCGCCGCGGCCGACGGTGGACGTTCCCAGATGAGTGGTACTGAACCGATCTCCCAGCCGAGTTCCGTGGCTGTCCGCCAACAGTTGCACGCCTATCTGGACTTTCTGCGGGATATGGGGATCTACGATCTCTATCGCCGCAGGGATCCGACGATCACAATTCCAGAATGGTTGCATTCGCGGCTGGTGAGGACTGCGCCGTCGCCGGAGGGGAAAGCAGATACGCCCGGAGGCTCCGGGCAGGCTGCGGCCATTACACAGCGCCAAGTCTCAAACTCTCCAGCGACGGCTCTTGCCGGCGTTCAGGGTTTATCCAGCAGCCGGCAGACGCCGACGCAGGCTGTTGGCTCAGCGGGTGAGAGCCTTGGCATTGCGGCGGACGGCTCCTTTTCCAGGATCGAAGGCTCATCATTCATGGCAAAACCACCCTCGCTTGATGTTCTTGCGCCTATTCCTGTGCGTATCGTTCCTGCCGCGGAACGCCCAGCGGCTCTGCAGGCGGTGCGGGAGGCCATGGGTGAGTGTACGCGCTGCCCGCTGGCCTATGCGGGCCGACACACGATCGTGTTTGCAGACGGAGATCCGAACGCGCGGCTGATGTTTGTGGGCGAGGGTCCGGGAGCTGACGAAGATGCGTCCGGGGTGCCCTTTGTGGGCAAGGCCGGCCAGTTGTTGAACAACATGATTGCAGCGATGGGCCTGAAGCGCGAAGAGGTGTACATCGCGAATATCGTGAAGTGCCGTCCGCCGGGAAACCGGACGCCGGAGTTCCTGGAGGCCACCACCTGCTCCCAGTTCCTGCTCCAGCAGATCGATATTGTGCATCCGGAGGTGATCGTCGCCCTGGGGTTGACGGCGGCGACCTATCTGCTGGGCGTCAAGCAGTCGCTGGCTTCGATGCGCGGCCGCTGGCAGAGCGTGCGCGGAGCCAAGGTAATGGTGACCTACCATCCTGCCTATTTGTTGCGCGATCCGCGTCAGAAGGCGGAGGCGTGGAAGGATCTGAAGATGGTGATGACGGAGATAGGGCTGACGCCTCCGCAGAGGCCCTCGTAAGCGTGCCGATCGCCTGGGGTTGGGGGCTTGGGCAGAGGATCTGGAATCGTTTGGTGGCAGCGGCCTCCCCCTGCTAAACTGAGTCTGCTTTCAATGGTGTGGGGCTGTAGCTCAGCTGGGAGAGCGCCTCGTTCGCAACGAGGAGGTCAGCGGTTCGATCCCGCTCAGCTCCACCAAAAGACTGCTCCGAAGGACGTTGCAGAGCGTGCGCGCGTTCGAGCGCAGCCTCTGGGGGTCGATCTCCCTATCCCGCTGGATTCAGCTGATGACCGTTGAATCCAGGGAATGCCTTGCCGTGACGATGCGGAGGCCGCAATGCTCCCGGAGTGAAAGCAAGTCTCTATCGCCCGTGACGATCCGTTGCGCTCGGCCTTCAGCGCGCATTCCACAATGCAGTCGTCCTTTGAATCGCGACAAGCCTCTTCCATCTCTCCGGTGACTTTGCCTCGGACGGCCTCTTTCCATAAGGTTCCAAGCCGCCTCTGCATCATCTGAGGGTTGCGGCCGAATTTATCATGCAAGATGCGGAGAACTTCGTCCTCGATCTCAAGACGGATGGCGAGATCACCTCGAAGCATCTGATCGGCAAGCGTTGCGAGCTTCCCGCCACAGCCGGCTGCTGGCAGCAGCGGCGCGCCGTCAGACGGAAGCTGACCGGAGGCGGCGCACTGGGTTTGCAGCTCTTCCGGGTTGGATCTCGCGCTCGCTTTTCGGCTCGCATCCTCGGTCGGTCGTGGTTTGGTCGGTCTTGGTTCGGTCGGTCTTGGTTTGGTCGGTCTTGGTTTGGTCTTGGTTCGGTCCGTCTTAGTTTTGGGAGGGATCTCAAATGGCCGGCGACGTTTGGATGGGGTGTTTTCCGCGCAGGGAGATCGTGATATTCTTTTCGAGGTGTGGTGAGTACCCCCGCATCTCCCTTGGCGATCTACATGCAGTCTGCTTGTAGGGCGCGCTTTGCCCGCCAGTCATCCTCCGCAGATCTCGGGGAGGATCTCCCAGGCGAAGTCTAAGGTCTGGACGCGTAGCTCAGCTGGTAGAGCATTCGACTCTTAATCGACTGGTCGTAGGTTCGATCCCTACCGCGTCCACCATTTTTCAGCAACCTATTGGACGGAAACAAGGACAGGCTGCGGTTCTTTCGCTGGCTGCAACGTCTTTGCCGCCAACGATCCCAGTTCAGGTAGCCACCCGGCGATGGATCGACGATCGCCTGGATCGGGGCCCTGCTGCGGCCCGAGGCATGCGGACGTGCAGGTGACATCTTCTCCAATTGCTGCTACTATATAAGAAATATAGAATATTCTGATGTATATT
>JAJYZE010000132.1 GCA_021800195.1 Acidobacteriota bacterium | reverse complement strand
GGAGGATGAGCATGGATCCGTCACGATTGTCCCGCAGAGACTGGCGGAGGGCCGCGGCGATGGGCAAGCGCTCGATGTCCGCCCGCGGCGGCCGGTAGGTAAAACCGAGGCGATACTCTTCGCCTACTTCGGGCGTGGCCATCTTCTCCGGTGTGGCGAGCAGCGTCATGGCGTGACCATTGCGCAGAATGCCCAGCCGGTCGGTGACGCCCTTGTTGTCCTTCAGGAAGGCCAGCAGAGCATAGACCGAGTGAGGGTGCAGATTGTCGATGCTGACCAACTGGTCACCCGGCTCCAGACCGGCGCGGGATGCGGGAGAGTCGGCGGCGACGGTGAGCACCTGGATCGGTCCGGGATCCATCTCGGGAATCAGTCCCTCGTCCATCATGTCGCCGGCGTCAAACTCGGTGTTGGGCGGCACTGGAACGGTGAAGGTGCTCGAGTGGCTTTCTCCATCGTGCGTAAAGGTGATTGGGAGTGGGCGATTGAGGTTCAGAACGGACTCGTCGTAGATCTCCTCCCAGGTGGGATTCACGATGCGGTTGAAGCGGGTGATGGTGTCGCCGGCCGTCAGACCATCACGCGCCGCCTGCGTTCCGCGCGGGACGTAGTCGACCGTCGCCGGTCCGTTCAGATAATGATCCACCTCATGGTGATAGTGGGCCACGATAAAGAGCAGGAGGAAGGACAGGAGGAAGTTCGAGGCCGGGCCGGCGATGGCGATCAGCACGCGTTGCCAGCGCGGCTTGGAGGTGAGATCGTCGGGGTTGGACGAGGTATCCGGGGCCGCTTCATCCTGGTGAGTCCGCTCCTCGCTGTGTAGCACGGAACCGTCTCCGGCCAGTTCGCCGGCCATCTTGACGTAGCCGCCCAGCGGGATCAGGGAGATCCGGTAGTCGGTTTCTCCATAGCGAAATCCAACGATGCGGGATCCGAAACCGATCGAGAAGGTCTCAATGCGGACGCCGCAGAGCTTGGCGACCACGAAGTGGCCAAGCTCATGGATAAGAACCAGCAGGCCCAGGACAATAGCGAATTCAAGAGCGACGATAACGATATGCATGAGTGTCGGAAGCGAACGGCCTCAAGGGAGACGGGAGAGATCTACCGCAGAGCTAATCTCTGGATGGCAGTATATGAGATGCCGCTACGGCCTCTCTGGCCTGCTCACGGGCTGCGAGATCGGCGGCCAGAACTGCGGCGATCGAGGCCGGGGATCCGGAAGGGGTGAGTGTCAGCACATGCTCGATTGTACGCGCGATGCCGCTAAAGGAGAGTTCTCCCTGCAGGAAGGCGCTAACGGCGATCTCATCGGCGGCGTTGAGCGCAATGCAGTGATTCTGGGAGGCCGCTGCCGCCTCGTAGGCCAGGCGCAGGCATGGAAAGCGGAGGAGATCCGGGGGTTGGAAATCCAGCCGGGACAGCGAGGCCATGTCAAAGCTGAGGTCGCTGGCGACGCGTTCCGGCCAGGACAGGGCATACAGAATGGGTAAACGCATGTCCGTCACCGAGATCTGCGCCAGAATGCTGCCGTCGATGTACTCCACCAGCGAATGAATGGTGGATTGAGGGTGAACGCTGACCTTAACCCGGGAAGGGGGCAGATGGAAGAGGCGGCAGGCCTCGATGACCTCCAGGCCCTTGTTCAGCATGGTGGCGGAGTCGATGGTGATGCGCTGGCCCATCACCCAGGTGGGGTGCTGGAGGGCCTGGGCCGGGGTGATGCGGTCGAATTCCTCCAGGGGCGTGCTGCGGAAGGGACCGCCGGAGGCGGTCAGCCAGATCTGCTTTACCTCGGGCAGGGCTCCGGCGCGGAGGCACTGGTGGACGGCGTTGTGTTCAGAGTCGATGGGAAGCAGGTCCACATTGTGTTCGCGGGCGGCGGCCAGGATGAGATCCCCCGCCGCGACCAGGCACTCCTTGTTGGCCAGGCCCACGGTCTTGCCGGAGAGAACGGCGGCGTAGGTGGCCTCCAGGCCGGCGACGCCGACGATGGCGGCCACGACGAAATCAACCTCCGGGAGGGTGGCAGCGCGGACGGCGCCGGCGCTGCCATCCACCACTTCAACGCCGGTGACGCCGGCCTGGACGAGGAGTCCGGTGAGTTGGGCGGCCAGAGACTCGGTGGCAACGGAAACCACCTGCGGGCGCCAGCGCCGGCACTGTTCGACGAGAACCTGGAGATTGGAGCCAGCCGCCAAGGCGACCGGTAGAAAACGGTCGGGGTAGGACGCGCAGATATCTAGAGTGCTTCGGCCAATGGAGCCGGTCGAGCCGAGGACGGCGATCTTCTTCACAGCCTTATATTTTACTTGGGCTGGAAGAGGAATGGCGCGAGCGGGGGGCAGCTCTGGCGTGGCCTCGATTCTGACTGCGTCCAAGTCCCGGTGGAAATGTGAGGCCCGCAAGAGCAGAGGAGGGAGTGTCGAGGCGATGAGTACAAGGCCGTGCCGGGAGCATATTCGGGACAGGCTGTGGGTGCGGCGGCCGGCGGCCGCCCGCAAAGTTCCTTAAGCGAGAATGGAAGCAAAGAACAACATAGGGGCGGCAGCGGTTCAGCGCGGTCCACTCCTTCCGGGGTCTTTATGAACAGCAAGGAAACAGCGCAATTGATTGAGGCGATCTCCAACAACTGGCAGACGGAGATGTACGGGTATCATACCTACTTCGGGATGGCCGAGCAGGAGAGCGATCCACAGCGGCGTAGGACGCTGCGCAACCTGGCCTTGGCGGAGAAGCACCACGCGGAACTGTGGGCTGGCCGGCTCAAAGCGCTGGGCGCGCCCGTTCCCGAGTACACCGGGCCGGAGAAGGGAGAGGCGGAGTCGCTGGCTACCCGCGTCGGTGGACCGGACTTGGCCCTGCGCCGCTTGGAACTGGATGAAAGCCGCGATATCGCCCGCTACGGAAAGCAGATTCGAGAGTTTGGCGATCCGGAGACCATCGCGATCCTGAAAGAAGTGATCTCCGATGAGTCCGACCATTACCTTACCCTGGGCGGGCTGATCCGGCATCACCTTTCGCCGGAGGCGCTCGAGACCGGCCAGGCCAAGCAGGCGCTGGATGATCTGATGGCCCAGCGGGAGGCCGGGCAGCCCAAGGCGGCCAGTTGGATTGGAGATGCGATTTATGGGGTGAACGACGGCCTGGGCGCGATCTTCGGCATTGTCTCCGGCGTCTCCGGCGCCACGCTGGGCAACAGCAAGTTCGTCTTGATTGCGGGTTTGGCAGGCATGGTTGCCAGCGCTCTCTCCATGGGCTCAGGGGCTTATCTGGCCGCCAAGAGCGAGCGCGAGATCTATGAGGCCGAGTTTGCCCGCGAGCGCGATGCAGTGGAGAACAATGAGGCTGAGGCCAGGGAGTTGCTCTCACTCACCTTTCAGGTACGCGGGCTCTCTGCCGAAGATGCGGACCATTTTGTAGGACACATCGCGGAGAAGAAGGAACGGCTGGTGGAGGCGTTGGCCAGGGAGCGGCTGCATATGAGCGAGGAAGGGTTGAGCAAACCCTGGGTCTCAGCGGTTTCAGGGGCTCTCTCGACCGCGGTTGGAGCGCTGATCCCCGTAATTCCATTCTTCTTCCTGGCCGGGCTGCCGGCGATTATCGTGGCGGCTATCGTCTCTCTGGCCGCGCACTTCGCCGTGGGTGCGGCCAAGTCGCTGATCACCATCCGCTCCTGGTGGAGCAGCGGTCTGGAGATGACCTTGGTGGGCCTGCTGGAGGGCGTGGTCACCTATCTGGTGGGCATTGGCATCGGAAGATTTGCGTAGAGCCGGATCAGGGCTGTCGGCAAGTCCGCGCCGGCTTGCTGCCGGAGTCTGCGGGCTCGCCATCGTCCGTCACTCCTCGGTTGGCCGGGTGCTGGTGAACAGGCCGTAGCGCTTGAGCATCACCAGCCACAGGATGATGCCGCCCACAAAGGTTCCCAGGAAGAGAGGGAAGACGGCCCACTGGGTCTTCACCGCGAACTGGTTGGGGTGGAAGTACGGCTTCAGGTAAGCATCGCGCAGGTTGTCGCGCATGATGGACATGCAGAGGATGACCACCGCTGTAATGCCGGTGACGCCAAAGGCGGCCATGCGGATGTTCTGCTTGCGCAAGGCTTCCGACATCAGGAAGATGGCCGCCAGGGCGCCCAGCACGCCGATGCCGAACATCGCCGTGGCGACGGGATTGTCCCCCATGAAGATCATGCGCAGGTTGCGGGGCAGGCTGATCAGGAACCAGATGCCAACCAGAAACTGGGTCATGGTGGCGTACTGGAAGGCCTTGCCTCCGAACTGAAAGAGATACTCGGCGTACTCCCGGTCATGCTTCCAGCGCGCCAGCGCCAGCAGCACCAGCAGAAGGCCGCCGACGGCCACCGCAGCGGTCATGAAGTGCAGATAGCGCGGGATCAGCGTTGGGTCAGCCAAATTCAGGTTCCACCCCGACGGAGCGGCAAAGTACTTGGCGGCCCAGCGGCCCGGCGTCTGCATCAGGGTGAAGTTGTTGGTGTAGATGAAGCCGATCAGCATCACCAGCGCCAGGCTGACGAATAGCACCACGCCCGCGGCTCCCGGACGGCGCTTGCCATTGTACGCCACATAGTAGAAGCCGTAGTAGGCCGCCACCAGCAACGCCAGCACCAGAAACCATGGCCATGCGATCAGGATGGTAGAGGTGTAGAAGTACTGGCCATAGATCACCTGCACAAAGAGCAGCGGAGCGATGCCCAGGGTGATCGTAGCGGCCAGCAACGTGGGAACCTTCTTGGCCACATCCACAAAGATGCGACCGCGCTTTGGGTTGCCCTTGGAGGTGAGCCGAGCCACCAGCGCCAGAGCCGCGCCGCCCAGCATCAGATTCATGGCCAGAATATGCAGGTAGAAGGTGACCACGAGCAGAAGCTTCAAGACCCAGTAGGGCGCAGGAAGCGGATTGGGGTCAACCGTTGGGATCGCGGGCATCACGCCGGGGCTGATCATCTCAGTTGCCTCCTTGGGCTGCGGAGCCGGCCGCCGCTCCGGGCTGGCCGGCCGGGCGCTGCGTGTTGACCCACTGGACGAGGGAGACGCGTTGCGTCTGGTTGAGCTTGATGTCGGGCATCAGGGGAAAAAGGTTGGTCAGGTTCTTCAGCGAGTCGGCGGCAACTTTCGGGTCGCGGTCCAACCCGGCGAACAGAGGATCATCGGGGTGGTCCTGATGGCACATCGAGCAGTGCTCCTCAAACATCAACTTGCCGTTGGTGAAGGTGGCCGGATTGGGCGTGATGGTCTGCAGGGAGTTCAGGTAGGCGGCCAAGGCTCCGCGCTCGGCGTCGGTGCCCGCGAAGGGTGGCATCACTCCGTTGTGCATCAGCGAGATGCCGGTCAGCATCGCGCTCACTGTGGCCGGATCCCACTGTCGCTGCTCGATGAGCTGATGGATGCCTCGATAGGCATTGGGGGTGTGACAGGACTGGCACTCGACGCGGAAGATCTCACGCCCAACCTCTACCCGGTTGCCGGCGGTGATGGTGCGCTGGTTGATCCAGTGGGCCGCATGCAGCACGCCGACGTGGGTGAGATTGTCAACGGTGAAGCCGCCGTCGCCGGGCATGCTGTAGACGTAGAGCGAGTTGTCGTAGAGGTAGTTTTCGATGACAAAGGGCTTGCGCACGTCTTCACGGACAAACTCGAAGGAGTCCATGGCGCCCAGCGCTACCAGGGCCACCGCCAGGGCGAAGACCAGATGCAGCCGGCGGGGAGTGAAGACCGCCAGCAGCATCAGCGCAAAGGTGACTGCCAGTAGGATCCAGGCCAGCGAGGCGAAGTGCGTGGCTGTGGGCATGGGCCCCCGCGCGCTGAGGAAGAGCGAGGCCGGAATCTCATGGATGTACCACCAGCCCAGCGGCACAAGGGCGATCAGGGAGGGAACGGTCCAAAGCGCCCCCCAGCGCACGATGCGAGCCTTCAGATCAGCATCCTTCTGCATACTGGCGGTGATCAGAGCGTAGATGCCGGCCAAGGCCAGGCAGATGGCAGTGCGGAAGAACACCGAAGGCAGATAGGTGGGATTGAAGAACCCGATCCAGAACTTGTGGACGTCGACCCAGCTCCCCGGCGTCAGCATGAAGGTGATGATGCCGTTGATCACCACCAGGCTGGCAAAGCCCGCGATGAAGTAGATCCATCCGTACCACTCGTGGAGCTTGGCGGGAAGCTTGTCCCAGCCATAGAGGTAGAGCAGCGCTGCGGAGATCTCGATGAAGAAGGCGACCCATTCGATGGCCCATCCCCACACAAAGATATGGATCAGGTCGCTGGTGGCGCTGGGCGCAATCAGACCGATGGTGAACCAGATGCCGACCCCGCTGACGGCTCCAAAGACGACAGTGAGCAGAACGAAAAACTTGGTATGGCTTTGCAGCCAGTTCAGCAGCGCCACATCATTCGTCCGGCGGGCCTTGCGTTCGGTGAGGACGAGAAACAGTCCTCCGCCCACGGCGAAGTGAGAGACGAAGACGTGCAGTCCGGCGACCAGCGCGATGAGTAGACCGGAACCAAAGAGTACGTCCCAGACGGGATAGTTCATGGTGCTTCCTCTAAGCGAACCGCGGGTGGTTGGCGAACGGCGGGCCTCTGAAGCCGAGATGAGCTCCCTGCGCGCATCTCCTCTGCGGCATCAAAGTCGGTGTTATTCCAGCGGTCGCGTCTTCCTCTTCAGCATATTCCTTTCAACTCTAGAGTGAGGATCTGGTAATCCTCCCCAAGGCGTCCAATTTTAAATTCTTATTGCAAATAAGGGCCTTCTGTTTGGGAAGGCCTTGCCCTTCGTTAGCGTCTGCTCATGCCTGCCTATGGGAGACTTTTGCATCCTGAAGTTGGGGGGTGAAAGCGTCCCTACAAATCGCACAAGTTGGCGTTCGTTGAGCGCTCACCGAGAATAACGCCACGGCAAGCCCGCTCTGAGGCATCCATCAGCAGGGAAGATGCTATCGGTTTGGGAGCGCCGCCGGACCCTGAGGCGGGATGCGCCCTCGCCCCGGCGGCTCGGGCTGGTCGGGTAGAGCCTGCGGCTGCTCGTCCGGCAGCGGTCTGCGAGAGAATTCCAGCGCCTAAGTTGTTGATGTCTATGGTGGGCACAGCAGGATTCGAACCTACGACTTCCACCGTGTGAAGGTGGCACTCTACCGCTGAGTTATGCGCCCATGGCTCCTGAGGACGCCGTCCGCTCGGGGAAGGGAGGCTGGTCCGCAGGCTGAATTGGAGGATCTTCCGCAGCCTCGTTTAGCATACCATCGGCGGACCGCAGCGCCAAAGCAGGACGCGCGTCTGTGCAGAGCGCTGCGGTCCGGCGCCAACCAGATTTCTCCGCCGGCAGGCGAGGCCGAGCCAGGCAGCGTCTGAGGGCCCTGTGCGGGCGAAAAACAAGCAAGCGGGGAGGTTACAATTACGTCCGAATGCCCCCCCTGCAACCAGAACTGCCGGAAGATCCGCTCGTTGCTCCCGAGACTCGCCAAAATGTGGGCGAGGCGGGG
>JAJYZE010000131.1 GCA_021800195.1 Acidobacteriota bacterium | reverse complement strand
TCGCTGCTGATCTGGCCCAGCGTGGCCGTGTTGGACGCATTGTTGCCCGGAGCGGCGAAATTGACGTGATTGAGCGCGTTGTACATCTGTGCGCCTATCTGAAATTGCGCTTTGCTCAAGTTCAGCACATCCTTGTAGATGCTCAGATCAATATCCGAATAGTGGGGTCCATAGAACGAGTTTCTCGGAAAGTTGCCGTAGTTATCCTGACTGTTGGTTCCATTGAAGATTCCCGCCGTCTGGAAGCATGGATGGCCATAGGACTTGCACACATGGCTGAAATTATTGTTCAAGATATCCGCCAGAACCGTAGCCCGGGGAGCCGTGCCGTTGAATAATGCGTTTTGAGTCGCCGTATTAGTGACACTAAAGGGTTCACCCGATCTCCAGTAGGCTTTCCCGGCAAGCGTCCAACCGGCCGCAGCCAGATTGAGCATTTTGTTCCCGTAGTGATTCGGCTCGACGTAGGTGATATCCGCAACAAAGTTATTGCGAATGTCATAATCCGAGTTGGAGTACATTAGCAGAGAGGGACTGAAAGGGGTGATCTGTGCTCCGATGGCGGTCCCATTGAAGGTCTCCACGCCACCGTTGGAAAGATCGTCAAGCGAGTGGGAATAGGTGTAGCTCACATCGGTGGTAAGTCCCCGGTTATCGATGTGCTTGTAGGTGAACATCAGGCCGTTGTAATTGGAGATGCCTTGGTTGGTTATTTCATTGATCTCGCCAAATCGTGGGTCAGGAGAGCTCAGAGGCAAACCAGCAAAGGATTGGAACTTGGAGGGGTTGAAAACGGACTGGCCATCCGCTAGCCGCGTGCCTCCCAGGTTCTGATTCAGGTGGTCATTCCCAATCAACAGGTCGAAACCGTAGTTGCCGGCGTAGGAGACGATGATCGCATTTGTGGGGCTGAGTTGCTTTTGCAACTGCAAACTCCACTCGACGAACTTCGGGCTCAGGAACTCGCTCGGAAAGACGCTGAACGTAGGTTCCGCGAATTTTGCGCCTAGGGGCAGAGCGGCTGCCAGTTGATTGGCCCCATACCCCTGCGAAAAGCCCGTGTTGAATGCCTGGTCGGAGGCTTGTGCCGTGGCGACAGCGCTCGCGCTGTCAGATCCGGTGCCCACATCGCCTGCTCCGATGGCCGGTGAGAATACGTTGGGAAAGGCGCCGTACTCACTGGCGATAACGAAGTCCGGGAAGTCGTCCGCAAACAGGCCAGCCCCGCCACGCAGCACGGTGGAGCCGTGACCTGTGACGTCCCAATTAAATCCAACTCGGGGCTGGATGATCACCTTTTCGATCGAGGAAAAGGCGCTGCGATGGTCGAGGGTGATGGTGGAGTTGTACGCCGTGTTGAGCGTTGCTCCGGCTTGGGGGAATCCACCGGCATAATACGGGAAGCAACTGGTTGTGCATGCCGGGTTCCCGTCCCGGTCAACCCGGATGCCATAGTCGAGTACAAACTTCTGGCTGACTCTCCACTCATCCTGCGCGTAGAAGCCCACGTTGTACAGTGCGCTGTGAGCCGTGGGCAGAGTTGTGAAGGCGAGGTTATAGCTCGAGTTTGCAGTGCCGGGCAAGGTCCCTCCCGCCAGGTCGGCAGCATCACCGAAGTCGTAGGTGCCCCCGAAGGTTCCTATCTTGTTGTCTTGATCGCTGACGTCATTGCGCCGGAAGTTCACCCCAAACTTGAAGTTGTGATTTCCCTTCAACCAGGACGTGTTGTTCACGATCTGCCACTGGGTCACATCTGTGCCTTGCGGGGTATGAAGATACTTGGCGGACATGAACCCGCCCTCACCAAAGCCAGCCTGAGAGTTCGTTCCGGCATCATTTGGATCATGAAAGGAAACGGGAGAGAGTTGCAGCGTGGCGGGCAGGTTTGGATGGTTGAAGATGGCCGAGTACCATAGCCCGGAGAGAATGAATTGGTTGACTAAGTTGCTGGTGAAGGTATAGGTGTCATTGAGTTGGCCAGTGTAGGTTGGCTGGTAACTGGTGACGCTGTAGGCGGGATTGATAACGCTGGTGAAGGTGGGTTGAAATCCGTTGTCTTTGGTGATGCGTACGAATGCTTCGTGGTGATCGTTGATCTGCCAATTGACGCGTCCCATCACCTCGTATTCCGTATTGATCCCGGTCGCGGGCGCGAAGGCTGCATTGGCGCAGGGGATCGCTGTCGAGCCGACGGGAGCGTTGGCCGGGACAGAGCCGAAATACTCGTTCGCCGTTCCAAAGACGGGCGTTCCGGCGATGCTGCCGCATCCCTGCGTCCCGCTGCTGTCCTGAAGCGCTCCTGGGCCGGTGGTAACGGGTACCGCCGTCGAGTAGGTGGGAGCGCCCTGAAGCACCTTGAAGAGCTGACTATAAAGTGTGGAACTTGCTCCCTGCGGTCCCCCAGGAAGTGTATTCAGAATCGTGTTCTGCAACTGTGGCGTGGGGTAGTTAACATACTCGGAGACAGGCAAGGCGTAGCGTATTCCTTCCGTATCGAGGAAGAAGAAGAGCTTATTGCGAAGGATCGGGCCGCCGACTTGTGCGGCATATTGGTTCGATACGGCTTTGCCCCTGGGAACGCCCAACAGATTGTTGAAGAAGTCGTTGGCGTTGAAGGCATCGGTATTGTAGCTATACCACAGCAGACCGTGCAGTTTGTTGGTGCCGGACTTGGTTACAAAGGTCAGGATGGCTCCCGCCTGCCTGCCATACTCCACACTGTATCCGTTTTGAACCAAGGATGATTGTGCGATCTCCTGCTGGCCAATGGTCATGTTGGAGGCGCCGGATTCGGCCACGTTCAGGAAGGGGTCATTGTAGTCGGCACCGTCAATGATAATCAGGTTGGAGACTCCCGGCAGACCATCGGAGCTGAAGTCCCCTGAGCCCCCGGTGCCTGCATTGACGACCACGCCTGGGACTGTGAACGCAATCGTATTCAGGTCGCCTCCGGGGGCGGGCAGATTCTGAAATTGAGCTGTCGTATAGGTCGTGGTGAGATTGGAGGTTTGGGTATCAATTAACTGTGCGTCGTTGGCCCGCACTGTGACGACTTGAGAGCTGCTTGAAGGGGTCACAGTCACGCTGACCTCTGACTCCTGGCCAACCAGCACCTGAATCGAGGTCTCTGCCGAGTGCATACCAGGAGCGGCGGCGGATACGGTGAACTTGTCTGGCTTCAGATACGGAGCGATGAAGTGACCACGGCTGTTGGTGCTGAAAGTTAAAATCGAGCCGGTCTGGATGTCCTTCACCACGACCTTGGCGTTCGGCACCATCGCACCCGTAGAGTCGGAGACCGTGCCCGCGATCGATCCGGTTGTGGAGTTCTGCGCGTTCGCCAACCGTGGGGTAAGCTGGAGCGTGACCACGCAGATGGCGGAAAGAGCCACAACGGCGATCTTCCTAACCCAGGTACTATTTTGCTGGACTGACAGCTTCATTCTGGATCACTCCTTAATCGTAATTTCACAGACATACAAAGAAACTCTTCTTCCCGGGGCTCTGCCGCTTCGGGTCGCGACCAAGCGCAGAGAGGAGACCGATTGAATCTGATATTTGACGGCTGCCACGCAGAGCGCTCTTTGCGGTCTCTACATAGCGTCTTGAGCGGCAGCGTCTATGGCGCAGCGGCAGGAAAGGTTCGAGCGGAAGCCAGCCGGGAGAGCTGCATGATCGCATGTATACAGGATGCCGTCGACGGAAGTCAAGCTGGCTTTGGGTTGGGTGACCTCAAGCCGCGGGTGCAAGAGCGCCGAGAGGACGGTTTCCATTCCAGGTTGAGTCTCGGGACGATGGAATGGATAATTCAGTCCCCATCCTGCGGATGGACGGCGCTAAAGCAGTTTCAGTGTAGGCGTACCCAATGCCTCGGCTTCTATGGGCGTTTTCCCCAATGAAAACGCCACTGTAAGCCCTCTTCGGGACACCCGTCAACACTGAAAATGCGCTAACCCGGGGCCGGGTTTTTCGCCGGAGTTCGACGAAGGGGCCTGCGATGAAGCGGGGGCGGGGCGCTGGTGGTAAAGCTCCCGGGGTGCAGCTGGGGAGAGAACAACGAGGCGCTGATCAGAGAACAAGCGCCGGCTGAGGGGACGAAGGCTTGGCTCGATTGCGGTTGGCTCCGGGACGGGAATCTTCCCGGTTCTGGGCGCGCTCGTCCACTCGTCTGTCCCGCTCCGCCGTTCCGCGTCGATGAATCGGGGGCCGGGCTGCGGTGCCTCGCTCCAGACGTGCTCTGCTCCGCGCAGGGCCAAACCACGCACGGGGCACAGGCGATCCGCAATCGGGGTTTGGCGGACAGAAGGAAAGTTTGTTGTCGGATGGCCAGGGCAAGAGAAGGCGACCTGTCAGAAAAGCCCGGCAAATGGAAGGTCGGGTCGGTCGCGATCGGATGATCCGCCTCAAGGAATGAGTCGGCTGTGTGAAAGTACTGGGATTTGCGGCCCAACCTCGCTCAGCAGCTCTTCCATCTGTTCCGGGTGGGAGAAGCGCCGAGACGGAGATGCTCTCCGGATGACCCCTCCGTGACGAAAGTTGACGGCGATGGATTGGATGCGGCGCTCGCCGGTTCAGCGGAGGATTGCAGAACCAGAATGGCGTCTTGAAGGCCGTGCGCGTGGGCCCGAACCGTAATGCTCCCGGGTTGCCGAGAGGTTTGAATCACCGCCAGGCATAGCCCATGAAAAGCTCGCATCTCCCATCCCCGAAAGCTCAGGTGGCTCAAAGGATCGCCGTTATCCACGCCCAGGATGCGGCCCGCTCCCTCGATAGCAAAGGTCACCCGTGGATCCGCGTTGGGCGCCGGGTTGCCGGCGGCATCGACAACGGTAACCCTGACGTGCGCAAGATCCATTCCATTGGCGCGCAGAGTGGCTGGTTCAGCAGCAAGAACAAGCTTCTCCGGAGCCTTGGCGGTCCGGACCTCCTGAACGCAGGCGATCTCTCCGTTCCGGGTCGCCACCGCCTTGAGAACACCGGGACTCCAAGGAACCTGCCAGGTGAGGTGATAGGCGGCTGTGGTTCTGGGGTACTGCTTGCCCAACGAGCGATCGTTCAGGAACAGCTCAACAGCATCACAGTTGGTGTAGCACCAGACAAAGATGGACTGTCCCTCCCTGCCCTCCCAGTTCCAGTGTGGAAGCATGTGCACCATGGGCTTATCCGTCCACTGACTTTGATAGAAGAAATAGATATCCTTCTCGAAGCCGCAGGTGTCGATGACGCCGAAGTCGCCGCTCCTCGCCGGCCACGCCTGTTGCCGGTGCGCGGTGTGAACCCGCTGATGCGGCGTC
The DNA here is from genome assembly GCA_021800195.1 of Acidobacteriota bacterium. Classification (GTDB taxonomy): domain Bacteria; phylum Acidobacteriota; class Terriglobia; order Terriglobales; family Acidobacteriaceae; genus Granulicella. The sequence continues at coordinate 2,297 of JAJYZE010000131.1, read as the reverse complement.
GGTTCCCCAAGGTAGTCAACTCCGGCCCAGCGAAACGCGCCGGCCACAAAGCTTGAGTCGAGCAGCAGCTTCCAAGCCCCTTCACAGTTCATCCGAAGAAAGCAGGAGTCATACGAAGAGCAATAGTCTTCGTCTGAAACATAGACGCCGCGCGTCTGCAAGGTATGCGGAGCCTCGCTTGCATAGATCTTGCGGCCGGGATAGCGCGCATGGTCCGCATCGTACTCAAAGCTCGATCCGCCGCCGCCGTTGTAGCCCACGACATCAAACACATCGGAGAAGCCGCTTCGGTTCCCCACCTCAATGGAGTTGATGGCGCACGTTGCGGGACGCGACGGGTCAAGCCGATGCACAAGATCGACCAGCATCTTGGCCGTTGCCACGCCGCCGGGCGTCCCCTTCTCCGGAATCTCGTTTCCCACGCTCCACAGAATGATGCAGGGATGATTCCGATCGCGCTCTATCATGCTGGTCAGATCTTTTTCCGCCCACGCATCGAAGTAGAGATGGTAGCCATAGGGCTGCTTGCCGACTCGCCACTCATCAAAGGCCTCGTCAATGACCAGGAAGCCCATCCGATCGCACATGTCCAGCAGTTGCGGCGCAGGGGGATTGTGACTCATGCGAATGGCGTTGCAGCCCATATCTTTCAGAAGACGAAGCCTTCGCTCCATGGCTGCATCATGAAATGCGGCGCCCAAGGCTCCCAGATCATGGTGGATACAGACGCCCTTCAACCTGCAAGGAGATCCGTTCAAGCGGAATCCGTGGACGGCATCAAACGTGGCGCTGCGCACACCAAACGGAGTTGTCAGCTCGTCGACCAGCTTCCGGCCGGCAAAGACCTGGGACACGGCCGTGTAGAGCACCGGCTTGTCCGGAGACCACAACTCCGGCTTGCCGAGTTGCAAGGACTGGAGAAAGGAATCGGAGTTGTTGGCCGGCAGAAAAAACGGAAGACGCGCCTCGCATTGGGTCGTATGAGATGCGTCAAGAATGCGGGTGACCAGAAAGCCGTCGCGCGCCGAGAGGCTTTCATTCCGAATGCGGATAGATACCTGAAGATCGGCCGCTGCGGGCGAAATGGAGCGCGCGTGAACAAACACGCCCCACGGCTCGATATGCAGCGGCGCCGTCTGCGTCAGCCACACATGGCGATAGATTCCAGAGCCGGAGTACCATCGCGAGTTCGGCTGCAACGAGTTGTCGACCTTGACAGCCAGAAGATTCGGCTCAGCGCCAAAGCGAAGATAGGGTGTGAGGTCATAGGCGAACGAGACATAACCGTAGGGGCGATGGCCGAGGGAGTGGCCGTTGAGCCACACCTCGCTGTTCATGTAGACGCCATCGAACTGGATCTCCGTGCAGCGGCCTTGGTCACGATCCTGCACCGTAAAGGCCTTCCGGTACCATCCAATGCCGCAGGGCAGGTAAGCGCCGTCGGCTCCGCTCGGATTTTCTTGCGCAAATGGGCCGGCAATGCTCCAGTCGTGGGGAACATCGATCTGCTCCCAGGATCTGTCGTCGAGCTCTGGCTGCTCACCGCCTGCGACGTCTCCCTGGTGAAACTTCCAGCCGACGTCGAAGAGAACTCGCTCGCGAACTTCAGGCTCCGCAGCCGATGAAGCTGTATCGCCGGCTGGAAGGTGCGGCTCCGGGTAGCGGGAGAGCACCATTCCACCGAGAAGGCTTTGGCCCGTAGAGGTCAGGAATCTTCTGCGATCGATGGCCACGGAAACCTCGGGCATCCAAGAAAAGGGCCTTAGGAACAGCCGCTGGTGCTGCCGCACTCCATGCAGCGGTAACAGCTGCCGTTGCGGGTCATGATGGCGCCGCAGGTGCTGCAGCTTGGAGCATCGCCCATCTCGTACATCCCCTTCATGGCGGTGGCGGCGTGAAAGACCCCGCGGTCCGCCGTGGTCTGCAGCGGATTGGCCTGATCCAGACGGCTGGAGGCGGTCAGGTCCGCGGAGATGGGCGTCTTTGGCTCGCCCGCGATGCCCTGCCGGGGCGGGTTGCGGTCCGTGTGCTCGAAGGCGTTGCCATGCAGCTCGTGGCTGGCCGGGGCGAGCCCGGCGGCAGAGTCGGGCAGACCAGCAGCCGGAAGCTGACTGGTCTCCGGGGCGAGGTTGGGCTGCTTCAAACCGGCAAACAGGTCCAACTGCTGGCCGGAGAGGAAGCGAAGCTGCATCCAGCGGAAGATATAGTCCATGATGGATTTGGCGTAGCCCAACTCCTCATTGCCCGTCCAGCCGGAGGGCTCGAAGCGGGAGTGAGCGAACTTCTCGCAGAGCACC
>JAJYZE010000130.1 GCA_021800195.1 Acidobacteriota bacterium | reverse complement strand
GGAGCGCGGTACAAGCTGCCGGAAGCAGAGCGATCCAGGGGCTCAAGAGCGACGCGAAGAAGGTAACGATAGCCACGCACAGCAGGACGGAGAGCAGAGGGATATCCATGAAGTTGAGAGGCAAGGAGAGCAACGTGGCGCGATGAAAGTAAACCGCCATCGGAATCGCCATGCAGATTTCAGCGACCAGCGAGATGAGCACGGCCTCCATGACCCACAACAGGGTTCTCAGGCTCCAGACCGGAAGGTTGCGCAGGCGCTCGCCTAACAGGCCGGCAGAGAGTTCCGTGGCCATGCGGAGGCGTAGCCGGAGTTGCGCCAGCCGGGGCGGAACAAGAGCATCGGCCGCAGGCTCCTCCAGGCGGTCCAGAGCTCGGAGGCGCGGATGGAACAGCCGCCCGGCGAGCGGGAGGGCCAGGCCGGCGATGGCCAGAATCACCAGGAAGGTCATCTGGAAGCTGGCCTCCAGCAGAGCCCGCGGGTCCAGGAGCAGAACAGCGAGCGCGGCCGCTCCCAGGGCGTTAAGAGCATGGATCTCGCGGTTGAGCCAGCGCGCCAGAAGGTAGATGGCGGTCATCAGCAGGGCGCGCTGCGCAGGAATACCAAAACCGGTGAGCTCGGCATAGGCCGCAGCGCATCCGATGGTGAGCAGCACAGCCGGACCCTCCGGCAGGCGCAGGCGGCGCAGGAGCCAGAAGACTCCGGCGGCCAGCAGCGCCACATGCAGGCCGGAAACGACGAAGAGGTGAAAGGTTCCGGTGCGCTCAAAGGCGTTGCGTAGCGCGTGGGTAAGACGGGTGCGGTCACCAAAGAGCATGGCGTTGAGCATGGCTGCGTCTTCGCCGCTGAGGCGCAGCGCTTGCGGAAGCCCGCGATTGGCCGCAGAGGCGACGAACTGCTGGAGGCGGTTGGAGGCCCAGGCCTGCGCGGCAAAGACGCGGCAGTGGAAGCTGGGGCGGAGGCCGGCGGACGAGCCCGCGCCCGGCAACCGCAGCAGCGAAGAGCGAACGCTGCCGGTGGCGCCGATCCCCTGGCCGAGCAGGTAGTCGGCATAGGACCAGGCCCCGGGGTCGCGGTAGACCTCCGGGGTGCGCAGACGAACCTCCACGGCGATGGGCTCGCCGCAGTGCAGCCGAAGCGGCGGACCTTCCAGCGTGAGGCGAACGCCCCCCGAGACCGGCTGCATGGTGGAGATATCCGGGGTGAGGTACTCGACGGACTGGACCTTGATGTCCACCGACTGGGTGCCGGAGGCGGCGTCAGATTCCCAGGCACCGGAGTCGTAGCCGGAGCCGTACTCGCGCTGGGGCAGGTTATGCGGCTCTGGCGGGAGGGTGCGAACCCGAATGACCGTTCCGCGAACCTCGCGGCTGAGGCCGTCGGCGAAGCCTTGTAGCGTTCGTTGCTGCGGGACGGGCGGCTCAATTTGCGTACACCAGCAGCCGGCGATGATCCACAGAGCATAGACCGGGAGGATAGCCAGGCGCAAAGAGTGGCGTAGAGCCAGCCAGGCAACGGCCAGCAGCAGCACCACGCTCGCAGCCAGCAGCAGCGTGGGTTGCCAGCGGAGAGCGATCCAGTCGCCCACAGCGAAGCAGACAAAGGCCGCCAGCAGCGGTACCCGGCGGAGCCGCAGGGGCTCTACGGCGGGCGATCCAAACAGCCAGGATTTGGCAGCACCGGCAACCGGCATGAGAAGCGCTACCTTGCGAGGAAAAGGCGGAACGCGGACGGCGGGCGAAACGTCCGGACCTGCAATGAAAGAGGTTTCGCCCAAAGTTTGTTAGAGATCGATCATGAACTTTAGTGTTTCACAGATCGTGCTACGCTACGGAGTCCTGAGCGACGACGGGATCGCTGAGGGTGGACCCTATCTGAGTTCCAAAACGGCGACCGTCTCCACGTGGAAGGTTTGTGGAAAGAGATCCACCAGGTGGAGGGCGCGGAGGTTGTACCAGGGTTGAAGCGCGGCGAGGTCGCGAGCGAGCGTTGTGGGATCGCAGGAGACGTAGATCAGGCGCGGCGTTTGGATTCGGCCCAGCAGGGCGCAGGCCTCCGGGCCGGCTCCGGCGCGGGGTGGGTCCAGGACAACGAGATCTGGGCGGTCGCGATCGAGGATGGCGCGGCGAAGGAACTCCAGGGTAGTGGACTCATGAACTGTGATTGCGGGATCTCGCCGGTGCAGAGCGGAGCGAAGATCGGCAGCCGCGGTGGGATGGGCCTCTACGGCGGTGACCCGGCGAAAGGTACGGGCCAGCACGCGAGAGAAGAGACCAACGCCGGCAAAGAGATCCCAGGCAAGTTCCCCGGAGCGGGGCTGGCCGTCGTCATTGGTCACCAGCCGCACCAGGGTCTCCAGCAGAAAACGGTTGACCTGGAAGAATCCGCCGCGGGTGATCCAGTAGGACTCGTCCAGGACGCGGTAGTTGAGCCCGGGAGCGCCGGCCTCGGCGAGAATGCGTCCGGTGGGACCAGTGCGGGGGTCAAAGGCGGCGGCGGCCGTCGCCGTGATAAGCACATTCTGCGGGGCGTAGGCCTGCAGTGCGATCATCATTCGATCAAAGCTGCCAAAGATAGGTTTGGTGCGAGGCAGGCAGAAGAGGGTGATCTGGATGCGCTTCATGGTGTGATCGCAGAACAGTTCCACCTCCAGGGAAGCGTTGAGCCAGTAGGCGGCGTCTCGGTCATTGGCTGCTGCGGCCAGCAAGCTTTTGGCGGTAGACCACAGCACCGGAGCTGCGATCAGGCAGGTGGTGATGGGAAGGAACTGGGTGCTGCCGAGACGGTTGTAACCCAACCGAAGCGTCCCCTCGCCCGGCGCGTCGTCCCCAGATCCATTGCTTTCAGCCTCCCTGCCGCTCTCCTCGCCAGCCACGCGCGCGATGCGCAGGCGGATGCGGTTGCGGTAGCCCCAGGGCTCGGCGGCGTGAAGCTGGATGGGAGGCATGGACTTGAAGCCGGAGCCGTTCAGAACTCTACGGAGGATAGCCTGCTTGAGCTGAAGCTGCGCTGGATAGTCGGCCATCTGATAGTGACAACCACCGCAGAGTTCAAAGTGCGGGCAGGCCGAGGGAACGCGATTTGGCGAGGGCGTGAGCACACAGAGAAGTTGGGCCGTGCTTCCGAACTCAGACACAGCGGCTTCCACCGTCTCACCGGGCAGGGTGAAGGGAACCAGAACCGTGGCGCCACCAGGCGTGTGGGCCAGGCCGTTGCCGCTGTAAAGAACCTGTTCGATGCTGAGGGTCTCGCTCATGCGTAGCTCATCGATGACGTTCAACCATGGCTCATATAAAACAGACTCAGGCGCGGCAGGCGGCGGAGTTCGAGAAGGCGTTTGTGCAGGAACTGCTCGTGCACCTGGCGAAGCTGCACGCTGGACATCCCGGAGCGGTAGGGGGCCAACTCCCGATCCGCCTGCGCCTTGAGCTCCACCAACTCCGACTCCGACGCCGCAGCCCGGAGTTGCTCCAGCAGCTTCTCTTCGAGCACGGTGAGGGTGCGATCCAGATCATCGAGCGCGGGCGGATGAGGGCTGCGCATCTCCTGGGCAAGGTCGCGCAGGCGCAGAGCGATGCCGGCAGCCGCAGTCCAGAAGGCGCCCTCCTCCGGACGGACGGAGGATGCGGCCGACGCGATCGCTCGAGCGTTGCGCTCCAGGAAAGCTGCCACGTGTTCGGGCTCAAAGCCGGAGTCGGCCGGCGGCCGGCTGGCGGCCATGCCCGTAGCAGCCTCCACCCTCTGCTCGGCGGCCTGCATCACGGCCTGAGCGCACCAGGCCAGGCCGTTCACCTTGCGCAGCCGTCCGCGGGCCCTTCGGGAGCGCTGCTCATACTTGTCAAAGGCGTTGTCGATGCCGCGCAGAACTGCCTCCAGGGGAATGCCCGCCTCGCGCCAGGTCTCAATGAGCGCCCAGTCCAGGGTGCTGAGCAAGAGAATGGAGCCGCGGCGGCGGCAGAAGCGCTCTTCAATCTCAGAAAAGTACTCGAAGTAGTTCATGGCATCGAGAAAAACAGGGGGCTGGTCAGCGGGATCGCCGCTTGTCTTTCGCGCGCCCCGGGCACCGCCGCTCACCTCTCTTTACGCCGGTGGCGATCGTGATTTCGCTCCCAGATGAGGCGCAGACCGCTGAGGGTCAGGTTCTCATCGACTCTCTGGATGAAGCGGCTTTCGGCCGCGATCAGGCCGGCCAGGCCACCGGTGGCGATGGTCTTAGTGCCCGGGCCGAGTTCGGCGATCATGCGCTGAAGAATGGCGTCGATCTGGCCGACAGCGCCGTAGTAGAGGCCGATCTGAATGTTATCCGTGGTAGAGGTGCCAATGATCTTGGCGGGTTTTTTGATCTCGACGCGGGTGAGCCGGGCGGCGCGAGCGAAGAGCGCATCGGCAGAGATGCCGATGCCGGGCGCAATGGCCCCGCCGATGAACTCGCCCTTGGCGGAGACCACATCAAATGTTGTCGCTGTACCCATGTCGACCACGATGGCGGGACCTCCCAGCAGATCATAAGCGGCGACGCAGTTGACGATGCGGTCGGCTCCGACCTCACTGGGATTGTCCGTGAGAACGGGTACGCCGGTCTTGACGCCGGGTTCCACGAAGAGCGGACGGATGTGAAAGTACGCCTCGCACAGAGCGCGAATGGCCGAGTCCAGCGGGGGGACCACCGAAGAGACGGCGACGCCGGTGACAATCTCCGGCTTCAGGCCGCGCATACTGAAGAGCGAGTGGAAGAGGACGCCGAGTTCGTCCGCGGTCTGCTTGTGGGGCGTGGTCACGCGCCAGTCCGCGATCATGCGGGCGGGCTCGGCGCCGTTGGCAGGCGCAAACAGACAAAAGACTGTGTTGGAGTTGCCTACATCCAGGGCCAGCAGCATAGATCGCTCATCCGCATCAGAGGATTATCTTACCAGCCGGTATCGCCGGGCGCGGAGCCGGAAGCTGGTGGAAGAGGAGGGGTGCGAGGCTCACGGCGCTGCGCGGACGCCGCCGGAAAGGACGGTGCGTTCTGAGCCGTCTTCGGCTGTCACTAGAAGGTATCCGTCAGAGTTGAGGCCGGCGGTGACGCCGATGTAGCCGCCCTGCTCGGGGACGCGGACGCGTTTGCCACGAACCCAGGTGGAAGCCTGCGTGAAGCGCTGCAGCAGATCCGGCTCCGGGGTAGCCAGTTGCGTCAGTTCCCGGTCCAGGGCGCGCAGGATGGCGATGATGATCTGGTTGCGGCTCTGCGGCTCACCGCTGGCGATCCACAGCGAGGTGGCAACCGCTTCCAGCTCGGGAGGAAAGCTCTGATGGTTTAAGTTGAGGCCGATACCGATCACGGCGTAGCGCAGCACGGCGTCCGGGCCGGGGTTCACGGCGGCCTCCACCAGGATGCCGCCAACCTTTCTGCCCGGGCCAGAGTCCGGTGAGCCGCTCTTTGCAGAGAGCATGATGTCGTTGGGCCAACGGATGTCGGCATCCAGGCCAGTGGTCGCATGAATGCCGGCTTTGACCGCCAGCCCTGCCGCCAACGAGATCCACAGGGCGCGGCGCAGAGGCAGGGGGATGCGCGTGAGCACGCTGAGGTAGAGTCCTTCGCCGGGCGAGGAGTGCCAGGCGTTGGCGCCGCGGCCGCGGCCCAGGGTCTGCGCGTCGGCCAGGTAGAGGGTGCCCTCGGGCGCTCCGTTGGCGGCAGCCTCCATCAGCAGCGTGTTGGTGGACTCCGTAGTAGGAAAGTGGTGCAGCCGCGCCGGGTATCGAGTGCCGGCCAATCCGGCGCGAAGCGCGGCAGGATTCAGGGGTTCAAACGTGCTCATGCCTTCATCCTACCTTCAGCGGACTTCCCTGCCGGACATGGATATCCCCGCCTCCGGTCTCAGCGCGATCCCTGCAAACACGTTAGCCGGCTCACTTCATCCAGCACATGCCGGAACCAAGGATGCGCACCGAGACGATCGCATGCGGGTGAACGTCCAAGCGGAAGCCGTTGTCCCCGGAGAGAGTTAGTTGCCGCTGGTTCTTCTCCACGGCGTTGGTCTGCCACGCCGCCTTCAGATGCAGGAATGGCAGCCGAACCGAAACCGTTCGCTCTTCGCCGCCCAGATCCAGGAAGCGCAAGATGGCGCCGCCGCCGTCCTCAGCCGGCTTCCATGTGTCGAAGAGAAGGTTCGGATCGGACGCGTCTAGGAAGCTGTCCTGATGAGGATCGAGGACGCAGGCTGCTCCCGAGTTCGCAATCATCTCTGCGGCGAGCTTGCTGCTTGGCTCTTTCTCTTCCCAGGACGTCAGCGCCTTGTCCTGCGTAGTCACCGTGTCGGTTTCAAGAGGCGTGATCTCCTCCCATCCCAGCCGGCTAAGTGCGGAGGCGTGAATGGCTGAACCGCTGGTGACGATGTAATGGAACCGGAAGTGACCGCCCTGCCCGGCGCGATAGTTCGTATCCCAGTAGTTGTTCATGATGTAGGAAAACACGTTGCCGGGCCGGTCACCGAACTGCTCCGGCCACGCGCCACGGTTGATGTCGCCCAGGGTCGCCAGCGCCGCATCCAACGGGAGCACCGCCGCAGAGAATCCGTTCTGCTGCAGCGCGATCCAGTGCTGCACGGAGAACCACTCATGCCCGGCGCCCGCATACATATCCTTGGCCGGATTCACCGCTCCGTTCTGAACCTCGTACTGAAACTCCGGATGGCTCATCGCGAAGGGAAATGCAAAATAGACGCCCTCTTTGGTTTCCACCTTCTTCTTTTGAATATTTTCGACAAACTCAATCTTCTTCGCTGCATCGAAGAGCCGAATCTGGGTGTCGATTTCGGGCGTATTGACGTCGCTGCTCCGCATCCGCGCCACCCAGCCGTAGGGCGTCCGCGAGACGGAGATGAGGCTGCCGGCACCTGCCGGATGGATGACGAGCCTGGCCTTTGGATAAACGTGGCTGTACTGCAGAAGAGTGTTCGGCCCCTTGTCGCCGCCGGTGACGTAGAGATACTGTCCAAAACGGTAGGGGCTGTCGCCGTTCACCATCTCGCGCTGGAGTTGCTTGTCAAAGATGCTCTTCACCGCTCCCGTGGCAGGGTCGAGCGTGATCCGGTAGAAGGAGTTCTCCATCGTCAGGCTGTGTTCCAGGGCCGGGCCGGCGGCCGGAGAGGCCGCAGGCTGCGTCCGGTACACCTTGTAGCCCACCGCCGGAACATCGGCGGCCAGGAACTGGACGTGATTAAAGCCGGAGCCGCGGCGCAGAACCTCAAAGGGAACCTTCTGCCCGGTAGTGGTGTCCACCAGATCCTTGTGCTTTCCAATGTCCATCGCCACCAGCTTGCTGCGCTTCCAGTTGAGGCCGTTGAAGACGATGATTCTGCCCGCGCCGGCCGGAATGGCATTGGCCAGGCTGGCCAGGCTGTTGCGGGTGAGGAACTCCGCCAGGCCGCGGGCGTTGATGGCGAACTGATCTTTGTAGGCTGCTTGATCCTTCGCTTCCTCACTGGCCGGATCAGAGATGCTGTTGTAGGAGTCCCAGGTGTGCTCGTCCATCAGGACCATGTCTCGCCACATGCGGTCCAGAGCGCCCTTGTCCGGCTGTAACCGCGGATCGACGAAAGCGGTAAGCGTAGCCAGCTTCT
>JAJYZE010000129.1 GCA_021800195.1 Acidobacteriota bacterium | reverse complement strand
GAGAACCGGCTGATGGAGACATCGCGATGAAGGACCTCGCCTCAATCAACCTCGACACGATGACCCCGGCTGAATTTGAAGAGTACCTTCCGGAACTCTTTGAAGCCAGCGGCGGCTCCATCAGCTCCGACCTCCGCTTCGCCAACTTCTTCCGGCAATATCCCAACTGCGCCGCCCTGGTGCGCGACCTGGAGACCATCGCCGCGCAGGCCAAGAGCCTCTTCGAGCCGGTAGGGGACCCCAGCGATGCCGTCTGGTCCAACATCGCCAGCAAGCTGAAGGAGAAGAACGCGGGCAACGACGAAGACCGCTGAAGCGTTTGCATGCCGGCGTATCCCGATGCCGCAGATTTTTGGCCGTTTCCGCTAAAGGAAAGCCCACACCCAGCCCTGTCGGGGCCTGACTCGTACGGAAAAGCGATACAGCCGTTCCGGATCGCTCTTCGATAGCAATTTCAGTGTTGCTGGGCACACCAGACGGGGCGTGCAGTGGCGTTTTCATTGGGAAAGCGCCCGTAGAGGTCGAGGCGTCGCGGTACACCAGCACTGAAAACGCTTTAGGGTCTGCTCACCTTCAACCCGCTGCGCCCGGCGGGAAGCCGCGGCCCAAAAGGCGCTTAGAAGAGTCCGGCCGGCGCGGGACCACTCCTCACGCAATGCTGGGCGGATCCTCTCCGGAGCGCGGAATCCACGAGCATCTCCCCCAGAGCCCGCTGTACCGCCGGCGGCGCAAAACCGAGCCCATGCCCAGAGACGACTCTGCCGGGTCAGATCTTGATGGACCAACCGAGTTGTTCCAACTCACGCTCGATCGTTGCCAGAGCCAACTCCAGAGCGCTGCGGCGGTGAGCATTTGAGGTGCGCTCCGACAAGACCCGCTCACGCTGGAGTTCCAGAGATTGCATGCGGCGTCGGCGCTCCTCCTCGGCGTGCGCCGACTCAGCGTTTCCACTCTCTGACTTCGCGTTCGAGATGGAAGAGGCAGCGCCAGAAGAACCAGCTGAATTTGCCTCGGCTTTGCGTTCCGCCTCCGCTTGCTGCTCCTCGGTTCCCTTGGATTCCCAACCCTTGGACATGAGGCTATTTTACCTCCAGCCCCGCTTCAGACAGCGGCACGGCCCGCCAAGCCCCTCGCGGAGAGCGTCGGCACGGCCAGCGCTCCAGGCTCTGAGCGCCTCGGAACGGTCTTCCATGCTCCGAAGAGTGACGCGGACAGAGAACCGATGTCACCCGCATCGTCTCAGCGGCGGCTGGTTTCAGCGTCCACCAACCGACGAGCTTCAGCGATGACCGAAACGATACAGAACGCCGATATTAAAACCAAGATTGCTCTGAATGCCGGCACCTGTGGGGCCGATGAAGTTGGTTCCAATCCAGGTGGGAGTTAACCGCACCGCCCAATTTGGAGTCAGGTTATAGTCCAGGCTGACGCCGCCGGAGAACACTGGGCGCTGGTCGCTGCGCCAGAGGCCGATCAGCGTGGAGGGAATGCCCTTGCTGCCGCCGCTGAAGACACCCCAGACATCGCCGCCGAGCGCCTGAAAGCTCACCGCGTACTTCTCTTTGGCGTAAAAGCGGTAGCTGACCCCACCCATGAACATGTACTCATTGATCTGGGGCCGATAGACGCCATAGGGATTGGTGATGCCGGTATAGGCGCGCGCGTTGCCAAATGAGCCGCGCGCGTCTCCCACAAGAGCGAGTTTGCGGTTCAGATAGTAGTTGAAGGCCGAAGCCCAGGTAATTTCATTGTTCCGCTGCAGGTACTCGCCGCTGCGGAAGCGAAGCAAGCCGCCCCCGCCGATGATCTCATAACGATACGAGTACGTCTGCTCCGTATTCTGGCGAATACGCGCAAGCCGAGTCGCGTTCGTCTCATGAAGACTCTGGTTTTCCTGTCTCTTCTTCTTTTTCTTCTGGTTTTGAGTCTGGGCTGTCGCCGGCACAAGCGCCCCAGCCAGCAGACAAGTCGCCAAACTTGAGAGAACCAACCTTACTTTCCATCTCCGCACATCAAACATCGACTCTAAACTCCTGAAGATCTCTTCCTGGGTCCCGGTTCTCTTCACGGCGCCCAACAGGCGCAATCTGCCAGCCGGGACAGGGAGGGCGATCTCCGCCAACCGGGATGGCATGCATCCTTACTATTAGAACATCGCAGACTGTTTGCACCTACATGCCATTAGAACATCCCGGACCGTTGGAAGGGGGGAAAGGGAGTGCTCTTCATCGGCCGATCCGGGAGACTTTCACCGGAGGATCCACTTTCCGCTCCCCGGCTTCCCGGCGCCCCGGCGGCAGAGCCTACGGCAGCACGTAGGTCACGCCGCTGATGAACTGGAAGGAGTTCTTTTTGTAATACTGCGCTGGATCGTTGAGGAAGGCGTCATCCACAGAGACCGTTGCGCTCAGCCGCTTGTACACCGGTACGGTGAGCGCCGCGGTCAGGTTCGCCGAGTAATCACTTAAGATGTTCCATCCGGGCAGGACGCTGGCGGTCTCGGTAAACAGCACCTGATGCGGCATGTGGCGGGTATAGCCCTCAAATAACGTGGATCCGAAGAGATTCACAGGAGGCGTCGTCGTGACGATCCCGTTGGTGACGGAAGAAAAATACTGTTGCTTTTCGTACTGCAGATCCACCTTGAGATCGAGCTCCTGCTTGGCGTTTTTGAACGCCGTATAACCAAAACCTGCGCCGTACACCTGCTGAAGTTCCAGCCCTTGGCCGAAGTTGTGATCAAAGGAGGCATGCCCCAGAACAAAGAGCCGGGCAGAGCGGTACTCATCCCGCTCCAGCCCTGCATGAAAGATGCTGGTGACCACCACGCTGAGCGGAGAAGGTGGGACCGTGGGCGGAATGATCGGGGTGGACAGACTGCCGTAACTCTCATTGATATTCACAATGGTGCGGTTTTTCGGAGCCATCCAAGGAACGGCGGGAACGGCGCGGACCAGGGCTGCGCTGGCGTTAAAGGTGGTTCCACTGGTCGTGGAGCGCTCCACACTCGCGCCGCCCGTAAGGGTGCCAGTCCATCCGCCGAAGAAGCCGGGGGGCTGGCTGATCGTCTTGTCAAAAGAGGCGCGATCAATCAGATAGTTCACCTGACTGGCCGGGACAACCTCCGGAGGCTGGCCCTGCGCCGGGGTCAACTGGAGATTGCCGCCCGCTACCTCGACCGACCCCTCCGGAACCGGCTGCTTGCCGACGATGACTCCTTTGCGGAGAAGAGCGAACTGCGCTCCTGAGCGCAGCTCCTTGATCTTATCGACGGAGATCGTGACTTTGCCGGCCATATCGCTATCAAAGATGACGTTACCGGCCGTCACGCTCTCCAACTTGCCGGTCAGGCGGTCCCCGTTGGCAAAGATCAGAACATCGTGGGGGTTCCCGGCTTTGGGTTTTGCCGTGGGCTTGGCCGGAGTCTGGGCCACAGCCAAAGGCGCCAGCAGGAATGGAGAGAGCAACAGGCACGGCAGCAAAGGTCTGCGCAAGGGAGATTCCTCCGAAAGATTAGTGCGAAATCAAGGCTAAAGATCAAGCCGGGGGACGCACCCATCGACTGACGAGAAGGGAAAGCGCAGGGGAGAGCCTTCTGCGAGAGCGTTTTCGACGTTGGCCACCGGGCGGGGTGTTGCTGATTATAAAACAAAAGCGAAAACCAGCCCTGTGGCCTTCTTTCAGCACGGCATTCCAGCCCGCGGCGGCGAACTCCGGGCCTCTGGCTTGCCTCTCCCAAGACCCAGCGACTACTCTGAAAGAGCCATGTACGAAGACTTTGTAGCGACCGACCGTTGGACCTCAGAGAAGCTGCACTGTGTCTGGAAGGGCACGGTGGTGGCCATTGCGACTCGCCATGCGGATGCCACCGATGTCCGCTTCGCGGTGAACGGAAGGCCAGTGTGGATCGCCATGCCCAACCATGCCTGGGTGGAGCAGAAGCGGCGCAATGGCAAGGTGATCACCGACTACCTGGCCGCGCAGGCCGCGGGCCGGTTTCTCAAGCAGGCCATCGAGAGCGGCTATGACAATGGCCGCGAGATGTACGCCATGAGCGTGGATGAGGTCCTGCAGCAGGTTGCCGCCGTGGTGGAAGAGGCCGGCCACACCGCCAATCTTCCCTCTCTGCCTGTCATCGGCCCGGATTCCCGTTCCGAGGTGTTTGGCTCCAAGTTGCCCGACCCGCCACACCAGTTTGCCGGGACACGTTAGACCAGGTTCCCAGGCAGCTTGGAACTCCGGTGAGAGTCCCAGGAGGCGCAGACAGCATGCAATCCCGGCCCACGCGACGGCAGATTCTCCGCTCCTTTCCGCCACTTCCCTTTGCCCTGCGCGCGGTCGCCGGATCTCTGGAGGGCTCAAATCCTTCAGATCCACGGTGGCTTCTTCTGGGTACCGACACCCCCAAGGGGATCTTTCGAGCCAGATGGAATGCCGAGCGCGGGGATCTGAGCGAGATTCAGGCGGTAGCGGCCACGGATCATCCCACGTATCTGGCCATGCACCCCCGCTATCCGATCCTGTACGCCGTGAATGAAGTGCCCGTTGGGGATGGCGCCTTGTCCAGCTTCCATTTGGACCCCGAGACCGCAGCGTTGACTCCCTTGTCCCGGGTGAGCAGTGATGGAAACGGACCCTGCTTTGTCTCCGTGGACGCGACCGGGCAGACCGCCTTTGTGGCCAACTACGGCGGAGGCAGCTTTGCCGCATTCAACCTGAATCCTGACGGCGCCATCCGCAACGCCGCCTTCTTTGCCTGCGACAAGAATCCTGCCTGCGGCGTCGCCGGACCAAAGCCGCACCGCCAGGATGCAGCGCATCTGCACTCGGCCACTCTCTCACCGGACAACCGCTTTGTGCTGGTCTGCAACCTGGGCGAGGACGCTATGGAGATCTTCCCCATCCATCCCGGCGCGGCGCAGCCGGTCGAGGCTCCTACGCGCGTGGCCACCCGCGCGGGCTCCGGCCCGCGGCATGTCGCCTTTCATCCCAATGGCTTGTGGCTTTACTGCCTGCATGAGCTGGATTGCACCATCGACCTGTATGACTGGAACGTAAGCAACGGCCTGCCGGCGCCGGCGCTGCGGCAAGGGAGCGTCGTCTCCACCCTGGCTTCACAAGCCGCGCTGCCGGAAAGTATCGCGTGCGAGATCTCGGTCAGCCCGGACGGCCGGTTTGTCTATGCCAATACGCGCGGCGAGAACTCCCTGGTGGTGTACAGGGTGAATGCTTCCACCGGTCTGCTGAGCGAAACCCAACGCGTTTTTACCGGTGGCGGCCTCACCCGGCACTTCGCCTTTGACCCGTCACGGCGGTGGTTGCTGTGCGCCAATCAGGGCACATCCACCGTTACGGTCTTCACCCACGATCCGAGCACGGGGCGACTGTCAGACGCCTCGCGAGCCTTCGTCGTCGAGCATCCCATGTTTCTTCAGTTCGTCTAGATCGCAAGAGGGCCAGATGTTCGAGCGCAGCGTGCGGGTGGAGCATGGACGTGCGGCAGGCGACCTGAAGCCTTGCCCCATCCAGTGGCTGGACAACTTCGCCATGCGCAACTTCACCAACGACGCCGTCTTTGACGACACCCTGCCGGTGGACGATGGGGTGCTGGAGATCGGCAACCGCGTGCCCATGGAACAACTGCGCGCCGCCATGCGGGAGTGGTTCCGGAGGAAGGGGTACATCCAACCGGAAGAGGAGCTGCGCATCTGGCTGAGGTAACCCGGACCGCGGTCCTTATTTCTTCAGGGTCTTGCCGTCCAGCACAAAACGGTACTTTACATCTCCTTGGATCACACGCTCATAAGCCTCTGCCAGGCGCTCGTAACCGATCAGTTCAATGTCTGCGACAATCTGCTTCTCGGCGCAGAAGTCCAGCATCTCCTGCGTCTCTTTCATACCGCCAATCATTGACCCGGAGAGAGAATGGCGGTTGGCCACCAGAGAAAACGGCGCAACAGCCTGCGGATGTTGGGGCAAACCTACGAGACAGAGCGTTCCATCCAGGCGCAGAAGGTTCAGGTACGCGTTCAGGTCATGGGTTGCAGAAACACAATCCAGGATGAAGTCCAAGCTGCCGGCGTGCCGGGCCATCGCCGAGCCGTCCTTGCTCAGCACCACTTCATCCGCTCCGAGCCGCCGCGCATCGGCTGCCTTGCTCTCCGAGGTGGTGAACTGTACGACGTGAGCGCCCATGGCGTGGGCGAACTTGAGCCCCATGTGGCCCAGGCCTCCCAGCCCAACCACTCCAACCTTCTTGTTGGGACCCACCTTCCAGTGGCGCAAAGGAGAGTAGGTCGTGATGCCGGCGCAGAGCAGCGGAGCCATAGCGGCCAGATCCAGCTTCGGCGAGAGAGTGTACACGTAGTGTTGGGGCGCAGCAATAAAGTCTGAGTAGCCCCCGTAGGTCACCTCGCCGGCATAGGTCTTGGCGTTGTACGTCCCCACCATTCCTTTGGTGCAGTAGGGTTCAGCGCCGGCTTTGCAGTTTTCGCAGACCATGCAAGTCTGCACGGTAACGCCGACGCCGGCCAGATCGCCCGGCTTGAAACGTGTAACCCGGGATCCGACCGCGGAAACCCGGCCGACAATCTCATGGCCTGGAACCATGGGATACATCGACTCACCCCACTCGTTGCGGACCTGGTGGATGTCCGAGTGGCAGATGCCACAGTAGTCGATGGCTACCACCACGTCATCGGGCCCCGGCTCACGGCGGTCAAAATGAAAGGGAGCAAGAGGCGAGGTTTTGCTCTGCGCGGCGTAGCCAAACGATCTCATGTGCAATCATCCTCCTGTGGATGGCCTTATTGATTCAGTTTAGCCCCTGAAAGATGAAGTGACCAAAGCAGCGAAGGCGGGAGTGGGTCCGCCAGGCGCGCCGCCGTGGCCTGCAACCGATTGGAGCGATCGCCTCTGAAAGGAAAGAGCGCCGATGATGAAACTGCCGAGCCGCCGAAGCGCTTATGGGCTGATCCTGCTGTTAACCATTCCGCTGGGACTTGCGGTACGCATGGCCCCGCTGAGGCTCTCCGCTTTCGTCTACAAATACGGAGGTTCCGCGCTGTGGGCGATGGCCTTGTACTGGTTCGTCGCCGTGTGGATGCCGCAACGAAGCATCACGGCCGTGGGAGCCGCAGCGGCAGCAGGGGCGGCAATCCTGGAGTTCAGCCGGCTCTGGCATACAGTGGCAACTGACGCCTTCCGCAACACACTGGCCGGCCGCATCTTGCTGGGGAGATATTTTTCGCTCAAGAATATTGCAGCGTACTGGCTGGCGATTGGTTTGGCCGCGCTGTTGGACGAGTGGATCATAAGATGGGGCACACCGGGTCCTCCGGCCACGCAAAGGCCGCCTGAATGAGAACGGACGGGCAAAGATGCCATGCCAGGTTCAGCAACAAGCTCGGTGAGGAACGTAGCGCCGGCAACTCCATCGCTTTGAGCCTTCAGCACAGACCCGTTCTGTTCTCCAACCCCAAGTTGAGCCGAACCGATATTCCTGCAGAATCCTCCTGAGCGATCAGCTTTTGCTCTTCACCTTGCATCTCCTATCGAGAAACTCTTTGAGCGCCACCGCATTGTTGTGCTCTGTATCTCGTGCGCTGAAGACAAGAGTCACCCGGCTGCTCCGCGCCCGTTCGAGGAGTGATTCCCAAGCCTGAGGATGCTGTTCCAACTCACGGAAGTACCTCTTGCGAA
>JAJYZE010000128.1 GCA_021800195.1 Acidobacteriota bacterium | reverse complement strand
TCAGTTCCGGCTTGAAATTGGTGAAGTCGCCGTCCGATGGGGGTGCGGTGATCACTGAGACTTCGAAGATCCCGGTCTCTTCGAGCTCCTTCTTGAGCACGAGCGTGGTCAGTCGCCAATTGTGGTAAGCGCCGCCGCTTTGCCCGTCGATAATCGCTACCCGGATGGGGCTCGCCACAAGAGTGCCTTGCCCCATCGCAGGAACAAGCGAGGCGCAAAACAGCCCCGCCACCAGAATCCACATTCTTGTCCTCATCATTGTTCTCCTCAGGGCTGGCCCGCTAGTGAAAATGGGCCATGATCTCACTCCGGCGGGCTCAGCTTTCTCGCGTGCTTGAGAAGCGCTTCGATACTGCTGGGCGGATCACCAGCCTCCAGCATTTTGCGAAAGATGGCGTATGGACCTATCTCTGGAGAGTGCCAAGTTCTCCATTCGGTCATGGGCGCTTGTTGGCGAGGCGAAGGTTGGATAGTTCAGTAGCCAGATCGATCCAGCGGTCGACCAGCGTCTTCCTAACCTCGTAGTTGTTCAGTTCCCCGCGGACGTCGGCGAGATCCTTCTTGCGCACGAACTTCGAGCTGCCCTTTCCCTTGCGCGTAAAACTGACCTGATAGTAGGGCCCGTGCTTCTCCGGCGGCGTAGCTGTAGCGGCATCCAGGTGTGCCGCAGATGTTGCACTGCGTCGACAGACTGCCCGGCCGCAGGTCGCCGAGGGCGGCCAGTTGCCCCTTCACCTTTTCGATCTGGCGCAAGAGATTCGTTTCCGTATGGGCTTTCATTGACTCCAAGGATACCGCGGGCGGGGAAAGACGTGGGCTTGTGACCGATAGCATTGTTATGCTGTCGGCATTCTGGCTTCGATCGATAGGATGCTCCTCTGGATCGCCTGTGGTTCGAGGCCGTGCGCGCACTCCGCCGCGCTGCCTGCGTCAACGGCGAGACAGGGATTCTGGGTCGCCTACATCTCAAAAAGATGAGATGTGGGGCATCCAAAATTCCGCGGAAATCCTTAGCTGTCCTTGCGGTAGAGCAGGTTGCGCATGGCCTCGCGGCGCGCTGCGTTGGCCTCGCGGTCGCCAAAGGCCAAGCGATTCTGGTCTCCAGATGCCGCAGCCTCCGGCGAGGAGCAGGCGGGGCAGCGGTTGGCGTAGCCCGGCTTGTCCGGACGCAGTTCGAACTCTTCTCCGCAGAGGGCACAGGTTTTGATCGGAAAGGCCATCACAAGAACTCCGGTGAAGACATGGGGAGCAGTACGCTCGTTGGAACGCATACGTTGCACCCCTTTGGACGCAGGCAGGAACGGGTTGGGAAGCCGCCAAAAGGTCCAAGCCGGAGACAGGGCGGCTAAAGCAGTTTCAGTGCAGGTGTATCCCATGCCTCGACTTCTATGGGCGTTTTCCCCAATGAAAACACCACTGCAAGCCCTCTTCGGGACACCCATCCACACTGAAAATGCTATAACAGATCACTCAGGCGGCAGGGCCGCCAGGGCCGCCTCCGCCCTTTGCCGGAGCGCCAGCGTCTCCGCATGCTGCTTGCGCAGACCTTCCACGATGTGCTCCGGAGCGCGGGCGAGGAAACCTTGATTGTGGAGCTGCTTTTCAGCCGCCTCCAGGCCTTTGTTCAGCCGGGTAAGCTCGCGGGTGAGGCGTTCGCGCTCCGCGGCCGCGTCCACCTGCCGCTCATAGAGAACAGCCACGTCAAAGGCTGCCGTAGAGCGTGTTCCAGCGCCGGTGAGCACAGCGGCGGAGATCTCCACGCCGCTGACACGCGCCAGGCGCGAGAGCATCTCCGCATTGGCCTCGGCGAGAGCCGCCACGCCGGCAGCGGCGTGCAGGCGGATGGGCAGGGCCTGCTTTTCCGGCGCGGCCAAATCTTTGCGCAGAGCGCGCACGGTGACGATGAGCTCCTGGAGCGTGTTCATCTCCCGCACAGCGGCCTCGTCGGCGGCGAAGTCCTCTGCCTGGGGATAACGGGTGAGCGCGATGGAGACGGCCGGCGAGGGACTGCCGACGCTGGAGTACAGTGCGTGCCAGAGCTCTTCGGTGAGAAAAGGCATGAAGGGAGAGAGCAGACGCAGAGCTGCCTCAAAGACGCCGGCCAGGGCGTTGAGGGTGAGCGCGGTGAGGTCGTTGTGCGGGCCTTCAAAGTTCAGCCGCAGCTTGACCAGCTCCAGGTACCAGTCACAGAACTCGCCCCAGAAGAACTGGTAGATGGCGCTGGAGGCTTCATCAAAGCGATAGGCGGCGAGCGCGCGGGCCACGGCCTCCGCCACGGTGCTCAGGCGAGAGAAGATCCAGCGGGTTTCGATCGGAGTGGTCTGCGGCAGCTCCAGAGAGACCGAGTCGTGGCCGCTGAGCGAGATGCGGTAGCCGGCCTGTCGAGCCCGGTCCAGGTTCATCTGCAGGAAGCGGGCGGCGTTCCAGATCTTGTTGGCGAAAGCGCGATAGCCCTCCGTGCGGCTCTCCTGGAAGGCGATGTCCGTGCCCGGCGAGGCCTGGCTGGCCAGCGTGAAGCGCACCGCATCCGTGCCGTAACGGGTGATGATCTCGATGGGATCAATCACGTTGCCCTTGGTCTTGGACATCTTCTGGCGGTCCGCATCGCGCACCAGCGCGTGAATGTACACCTGGCGGAAGGGGACGGCGTCCTGGAGCTCGCGCCGGCTTCCGTCCGGATTGGGAACCTGCAACATGAAGTGGCAGCCGAGCATGATCATGCGCGCCACCCAGAAGAACAGAATGTCAAAGCCGGTAACCAGAAGCTGGGTAGGATAGAACGCCGCCAGATCGGGATTGGCGCGGTCCACGGCTGAGTCTCCCGTCCAGCGGAAGACGGTGAAGGGAAGCAGGCCGGAGGAGAACCAGGTATCCAGCACATCGGTCTCCTGAACCAGCTCCGCGCTGCCGCAGCCGCGGCAGACGGCGGGCGCGGAGCGGGCGACGTTGATCTTGCCACAGGCGGCGCAGTGCCAGGCCGGAATGCGATGGCCCCACCAGAGCTGGCGGGAGATGCACCAGTCATGGATGTTGTTCATCCACTCGAAGTACACCTTGGAGTACATCTCCGGGGTGAATTGGATGTGGCCCTGACGCACTGCGGCAACGGCATTGGCGGCGATGCTGCTGCCGCCGTCTTTGGGGCCTTGATGCACGGCCAGGAACCACTGCATGGAGAGACGCGGTTCAATGACGGCGCCGGTGCGCTGTGAGATGGGCAGCGTCAGGGTGTGATCCTTGACGGCGACCATCAGACCGGCGGCCTCCAGGTCAGCGACGATGCGGCGGCGGGCCTCAAAGCGGTCCAGACCGTGGTAAGGCGAACCCTCCAGCTCGATCCGCGCCTGCTGGTCCATGATGTTGAGCGAAGGCAGTTGGTGGCGCTGACCGATGGCGAAGTCGTTGGGGTCGTGAGCCGGCGTGACCTTGACGGCTCCGGTGCCGAACTCGGGCTGCGCCCAGTCGTCGGCGAGGATGGGAATCTCTCTTCCCACCAGGGGCAGCCGGAGCGTCTTGCCGACCACATGCTGGTAGCGTTCATCTGCGGGGTTTACAGCTACCGCCGTATCACCGAGCATGGTCTCCGGACGCGTGGTGGCCACGACGATGCTCCCGGAGCCGTCGGCCAGAGGATAGCGAATGTGGTAGAGATGGCCGGCGCGCTCTTCGGACTCGACCTCAAGGTCGGAGACAGCGGTGCCGAGGACCGGGTCCCAGTTGACGATGTAGGCGCCGCGATAGATGAGCCCCTGCTCCCAGAGGCGAACAAAGGCCTCTTTGACCGAGTGGGAGAGGCGATCGTCCATGGTGAAGTACTCGCGGCTCCAGTCGACGGAGGCCCCCAGGCGGCGCATCTGGTCCGTGATCGCGGAGCCGTACTGCTGCTTCCAGGCCCAGACGCGATCGGTGAAGGCCTGACGCGTGAAGTCGGCGCGGGACTTCCCTTCCGCGGCGAGCTGGCGCTCCACCATCATCTGCGTGGCGATGCCGGCGTGATCCGTGCCGGGCACCCAGACGGCCGTGGAGCCGGTCATGCGATGCCAGCGGGTGAGGATGTCCATCTCCGTCTGGTTGAGCATGTGGCCCATGTGCAGACGTCCGGTGACGTTGGGCGGCGGCAGCAACTGCACAAAGGGCCGTATGCCGGACGCGTCCGAGGGAGTGGACACGGAAAAGATACCCTCTTTCACCCAGAAGTTGGACCACTTCTCTTCGATCAGCGAGGGATCGTATGCCTTGGGTAGCTCCTGATTCATTTAACCAGTAGACAGGAGATGGCAACCGGGACACAAGGCGCAAGGTGGGCGCAAGCAGGTGCAGGGAGCGCGCCAGTTCCACGCACCAGGTCTCGGCTTGTATATCCTAGGGGGGTATGGTACAAAAGAGTAGCGCGGATTTGTCCGCGCCGGAGTTTGAACAACACCTATGAGCATGGAAGCCGCACAAGAACCTCCAAGTTCGAAGCCTTTCCTGTGCTGTGACAGAAGCTCTGACGATTGCCAGTAGCTTGACGGTCTGCAATCTCTCACCGCTCTGCACAGCATGCAACCTGTGATTTGAGTGCGTGAGATGGCGGTCCGCAAGCACCCCTCCCACACCTCCCCCATCGATGAACTGTTGAGCGCCTGAGTTCTTGCGCCTGCGTGCCCTTGCGCCTGCGTGCGCGAGTTGCCTGGCGCCGGCGCGAGGCAGATAAGGAGGAATCATGAACAAGACAACACTGACCATGACGATGACACTTCATCCTGCGCCCCCGCTGGTCTGCGCGTGGAGTTCGACCGGCGCGCCGGGAACGCCGCTGGTTTGCACCTGGAGGCGCTCGAGACCCGCACGGTCACAGCCGGCCGGCGGCCAGGCTCCGCAACTGGAAGGCGGAGAGCCGCGATTATGCGCCTGAGTGAGGAGGATGCGCCTTGCGGGAGCCAACGATGGCGTTCATCGCCGCAAAGCCATTCCGTGGCGACGCAAGCGGTCATAGTGTGTGACAAGGCCCCGGAAAGAGGCACGCACGGAAGCTGCGATTGGTCTTCTTTCGCAGGCCACGCGTCAACCAGATGCTTGACGCGTGGCCGCCCGAGGGCCGGCAAGCAGCGGCTAGCACGCGTCTGAACACATTGTCATCTATCTGTATTCATAGGCTGCGAAAGCTGCGGTGTTGAGCATTCCATGATTCTTCCCCTACAGCGGCACGGCTCGTCAAACCTTTGCGCACACAGCACGAAGCAGTCTCTGGGGAGGGTACCGGCCGCGCGTCTTGCACGCAATGCACAGCCGAAAGAGGGCCACAATTTATCCGTCCACAAGCAGAAGCCAGGCTAGGCCTTTCGTTTTTTTACAAAGAAGCGGCAAGCAGAACCATAGAATGAAGTGGAGTTTGATATGCGTTTTCTCCCAGCCCTCGCACTCGCCCTGACCTGGTGCGTGGCCCTGCTTGCACAGCAACCAGCGGCTCCCGTTCCGCAGGCTTCCGAACCCCGGCCTGCGGCTTCTTTGAGCCAAATCAGCAAGCATCCGCATCTCTATCCCTCTGCGCAGAACACTGACCCTTGGCAACCGCGGGTCGGGTTTTCTGCGCTGTACCCGGCCGCAAGCTGGCTGGGGATGTGCCCCGGGGATGGCCCGCTCGCGCGCCACTCCCCGCATGCTTCCATGCGTCTTTCCGCTCACGCCGGAAACGGCTGCGCCCAGGCCTGCGACTCCGTTGGTAACAACGATTGCGGCCCGCTGAGCGGGCGTGCGATGGCCATGAAACAGAACAGCATGGAAGAGGGCATGAGCACCATGGAGAACGGGACGGAGTTCGCCAGTCTGTTTCCCGGCGCCGAACCGCAAGCGCAAACACCGTCGCCACAGGCATCAGCGCCGGAAGCATCGGACGTGGCGCCGGCGGACAACGCTCTGCCGGAGAAGTACAACCTGCATTACCAGTACACCCTGACCGGCATGGGATACCCTTCCTTTTCCGCCAGGTATACGGACCCAGCCTACCTGGTGTTTGGAACCGGAAGTAGCCTGCCGACCCAGGGGCAGGCGCGCGAAACCCAGTCGACGGACGTGTATTTCGGATACCGGCTGAGCTCGAGCATGGAGTTTCACATCGACACGCTGTTCTGGCAGGGCTATGGCCTGAACAATAGCTACGGCATTGACGACTTTCCCGACGGGGAAGCGTTCAAGGCAGGAGTGCGCTACCCTCACTTCTCCGTCGTGCGGTTTTTCATTCGAAAGACCATCAATCTGGGCGGCAAGGGCGAGCAGCCTGTAGACGACGATGAGATTACGCTGCGCGGTCAACAGGATCCGAATCACATCACGATTACCGTGGGCCGTTACAGCATCAAGGACATCTTTGACAACAACCGGTATGCGAATGACCCGCGCACACAGTTCTTGAACTGGGGCTTAATGGCCAATGCCGCGTATGACTATCCCGCCGATGCGCTGGGCTTTACCACGGGAATTGCCATCGAGTGGTATACGCCCAAATGGGCCTTGCGCTACGGCTGGTTCCAGTTGACCAAGTACCGGAATCAGTTCACCGCCGAGAGCCTCTACCTGACAATACCCAGCGAGCCGGAAGCCGGAGACGGCAAGATCTTCAAGGACTGGAGCATGGTGACCGAGCTTGAGCATCGGCACAACCTGGGGACGCATCCTGGCGCGATTCGACTTCTGGTCTTTGATGAACAAGCCGACATGGGCAGTTTTAAAGCCGCGGTGGCTCTGGCGAACTCCCCAGCCATCCTGGCGGAATATGGGACGCCGGCGAAGTTCCTGGCCACCGCCAACGGCATCACGGGCGGAATCGACGATACGCACGCCTTGCGTGACACCTATGGCGCGGGACTGAACGTTGAGCAGGAGATCAGCCAGAACATCGGCGTGTTCTCCCGCATCGGCTGGAACATCGGGCAAAATGAGGCGTTCGAGTTCACTGACTCCAACTGGACCGCGTCCTTCGGCACCAGTATTCAAGGCGGGCGCTGGAAGTTACCCAACGATGTTGTAGGAGCCGCCTTCGTCACCAGCGGGGCCTCCAAGGCGAACCAGGCGTATCTGGCCGACGGCGGCATCGGCATCCTTACCGGCGACGGCTTTTTGGACTACCGCCCGGAGAAGGTGGTGGAGATCTACTACGACCACCAGTTCTCCCGCCACATCCACGCCGCGTTGGACTACCAGTTTGTGGACAATCCCGCTTTCAACCATGCGCGCGGCCCCGTCAACGCCATCTTCGGCTTTCGCCTGCACTATGAGCGCTGAGGGAGAAGACTTTTGCCGAGCCCGCGCGACCTGCGCGTTCGTGCTGCAGACGCGGCCAAGCCGTCGTTGGCATCGGCTCGGTCTACAAAGAGTTCCGATGCGGCTCAGCCGTCGCTGCGCAGCAGCCGCAGCAGCCTGCGAAGGCTCTTCTTCTGCGCGGCAGCATTGGCGGCATTGGCATCGGGAGCCTCGCCGGCGCGCATGAAGCCGTGCCCGGCACCGGGATAGATGACCGGCTGGTAGACCTTGCCCGCGGCCTTCATGTCGCTGATGGTCTGCGGAACCGTAGCGGTGACGCGAGCGTCGTTGCCGGCATAGAAGCCGTAGACCGGGGCGGTAATGCGCTTCATGAGGGACGCCTGCGGCGGTGTTCCATAGAAAACAAAGGCGGCGCTGAGATCGCGGCGATTCGTGGCAAAGAGAAATGACTTCCCACCGCCCCAGCAGAATCCCACTACGTTCAACTTGCCGTTGGATG
>JAJYZE010000127.1 GCA_021800195.1 Acidobacteriota bacterium | reverse complement strand
GATGAACGCTGCGTCGGCCCCGAGAGTCCGCAGTCCAACTACGGCGTCTGCCGGGAGTTGCTGCTCAGCAAGGTGCCTATTCCGGCGGCAAACATCTTCCGTATGGAGGGCGAGCTGGAGCCGGAGGTAGCCGCCAGCCGCTATGAGAGCGCTCTGCGCCATGCGCTCAAACTGGAAGGCGCCGAACTGCCGCGCTTTGATCTGCTCGCCCTGGGGATGGGACCCGATGGACACACTGCCTCTCTGTTTCCCCACACAGCGGCCTTGCATGAGATGAGCCGGCTGGTGGTGGCCAACCACGTCCCGCAGATGAACACCTGGCGCATCAGCCTCACCTGGATGGTGATCAATCACGCCGCGGAGGTAGTCTTCGAGGTGGCGGGTGCGGCCAAGACCGAGATTCTCTCCCAGGTTCTCCTGGGTCCGCGCGATCCAGAGCGATTGCCCTCGCAACTGATCCGGCCCGCAAGCGGTAGCCTTCTCTTTCAGCTTGATCAGGCGGCTGCGGCCAAACTGCCGCCCGGAGAACCCAGTACGATGGGATGTCTGGTGGGCAGGCTCGATCGATGAGAAGGACAGTGTAGAGTGAAGTGGTTCGGCAAAGCGAAGCAGAGCCGGATCTCCTTATGCTTTGACATGCCCTGAGCCGCGGTTTCCGGGGGCGTGTCTTCCAGGCCCGATGCCGAAGAACGCCGGCTCCGGCGCGCTCCTCTCCACGGCGGAGGATCGAGAAGCACGGGAACTTGATGCTCAAATGGCCTGGGCGCTTGAGCCCAGGGGAGGCGATTCCAAATGATTCTTGCAGGCGATGTGGGTGGAACCAAGGTCCATCTTGCGTTGTACGGTTTTGTCGGTGGACGGTTGACCCTGGTTCGCGACCAGAAGTTCCACTCCGGCGAGTTCGCCGCTCTGGACCAGGTGGTGAAGGCATTTCTGCAACAGCCCGGAGATACGTTGCCCGGCATTCCGCCGGTCATCCAAGAGGAGATCTCGGCCGCTTGCTTCGGTTGTCCCGGTCCGGTTCGCGACGGCCGCATCAAGCTGACCAACCTTCCCTGGGCGCTCGACGAGCGGGAGCTGGAGCAGTCCCTTGGCATCCAGCACATCTTTTTGATCAACGACCTGGCGGCCAACGGTTATGGAATCCCGGAGCTAGCGCCCGACAAGGTGATGACGCTCATCAAGGGTGACCCCGCGGGCGAGGGTCATCGCGGCCTGATCTCCGCCGGCACCGGCCTGGGCGAAGCGCTGTTAATATGGGATGCCAAGGCCAGGCAGCATCGGCCGTTGCCCTCCGAGGGCGGGCACTGCGACTTTGCCGCGCGCAACGATCAGGAGATTGCCTTGCTCCGCTATCTGCGCAAGATCCTGAGCGGACGGGTGAGCTTCGAACGCGTGGTCTCCGGCATCGGCATTAAGAACATCTACGCCTTTTTGCGCGACGACCAGCGGATGGAAGAGCCGGCCTGGCTGCGCGAGCGCATGCAGCAGGAAGACCCCAATGCGGTGATCGGACAGTGCGCTGAGGATGGCTCGAGCGCCATCTGCGCGGAGACACTGCGCATCTTTGCCTCGGCCTACGGCGCCGAGGCCGGCAATCTGGCGCTCAAGGTACTTGCCTCCGGGGGCATCTACCTGGGAGGAGGCATTGCTCCCAAGATCCTCAAAACCCTTGAAGCGGGAGAGTTTGCCGGTGCGTTTGTCGATAAGGGAAGGCTCTCATCCGTGCTGGCCGCCATCCCCGTGCGGGTGATTCTGGACGACTCCTGTGCGTTGCTGGGCGCGGCGGCCTTTGCCGAGGCGCGGGCAGCCGAAATCTCCGGTCGCTCGGAGCGTGCTCTCTCGTAAGACCGCCCAGGCATGCCCACGGGGCGGCCTCTCCATCTCGCTTCCTCCCATCTTCGCCTGACCCTTGCTACGTCTGCCGGTTCCATCGCGCTGACGCCGCGTGATGCCCCTGACACCGGCTGCAACCACTCTCGGGCCCTTTGGCGGTGCCTCCGCGCCTGCCGCCGGCCTCTCCCATCGGCTGTAGACAGCCCAAACCTTTGATACCCTTAACGAAGGATTATTCCAGGAGAGTTCAATGGCGACAGCGACGGTCGAAGAGGTGCAGCTCAGGTACAAAGTGGCGGATATTGGCCTGGCCGATTGGGGACGCAAGGAGATTCTCATTGCCGAGCAGGAGATGCCCGGATTGATGGCGATCCGGCATAAATATGCCGCAGCCAAGCCGCTGGCCGGCGTGCGGATCTCCGGCTCCCTGCACATGACCATCCAGACCGCGGTATTAATCGAGACGCTGGTGGATCTGGGCGCGGACGTGCGCTGGGCCAGTTGCAACATCTTCTCCACCCAGGACCACGCAGCAGCCGCTATCGCCGCCGCCGGGATTCCCGTCTTCGCCTGGAAGGGAGAGAGCCTGGAGGATTTCTGGTGGTGCACCTATCAGGCGCTCAGCTTCCCTGACGGCAAAGGCGGGCTGCTGGGGCCGCAGTTGGTGGTCGACGACGGCGGAGACGCGACCCTCTTAATCCATAAGGGCGTGGAGTTGGAGCGCGGAGACAAGTGGGTGGACTCGCCCTCATCCTCGCAGGAAGAGAGTGTCATCAAGGCCCTGCTCAAGAAGATTCATGCCGAGCGTCCGACGCGCTGGACAGAGGTGGCCAAAGAGTGGCGCGGAGTTTCGGAGGAGACCACGACGGGCGTTCATCGGCTCTACAAGATGATGGAAAAGGGCACGCTGCTGGTGCCGGCCATCAACGTGAATGACTCGGTGACAAAAAGCAAATTTGACAACCTATACGGCTGCCGCGAGTCATTGGTGGACGGCATCAAACGCGCCACGGATGTGATGGTGGCCGGCAAGGTAGCCGTGGTCTGCGGCTATGGCGACGTCGGCAAGGGCTCAGCCGCCAGCCTGCGCGGCATGGGGGCGCGCGTGGTGGTTACTGAAATCGACCCCATCAACGCGCTTCAGGCCGCCATGGAAGGCTACGAGGTCACTACCCTCGAAAACACCCTCGGGCGCGGCGACATCTATGTGACCTGCACCGGCAATGTGGACATCATCACCGTCGAACACATGCGGAAGATGAAGGATCAGGCGATCGTCTGCAACATCGGTCACTTTGACAACGAGATCCAGATGGAACCGCTCCATGAATTGGTCAAACGGGGAGACGCGCTGCAAGAGAACATCAAGCCGCAGGTGGATAAGTACACCTTCAAGAACGGCAACTCCATCTTCGTTCTCGCTGAAGGACGACTGGTGAACCTGGGCTGCGCCACCGGCCACCCCAGTTTTGTCATGTCCAACAGCTTTGCCAATCAGACCCTGGCCCAACTCGACCTATGGAAGAACCGAGACAAGTACAAGGTGGGAATCTACATCCTCCCCAAGCACCTGGACGAGGAGGTCGCCCGCCTGCACTTGGAGAAGATCGGCGTCAAGTTGACCACCCTCACTGAAAAACAGGCGGCTTATCTGGGAGTTCCCGTCGAGGGTCCCTTCAAGCCGGAGCATTACCGGTACTAGAGCACTTTCGGTTTCGGTGGACAGGGAGCCTCGACTCCGATGGGCGTCTTCCCCAGCCACCGGGGTCCCCTGCGGGCTTGCCCGCTGGGGTGGAATGAAGATGCCATCGCAAGCCCTGTTCGGGAAACCGAACAACACTGGACATGCTATCCCCGTCTCCAGATGGAAACCTGGGCTGAAGCGCCGGCGGATCTGTTTGCAAGCAGAGCCTCCTGGGCTATCACCGAATCCTGTGGGCCGGGCTTGTGGCGCGGGCTTGCTGCGGCTTTTTCATGGCGCCCCAGCAGAGGAGCCTGCCGGAACCCAGAATCCTTGCGACCGGTTCCTTGGGACAGGATCCTGGAGACAGGATCCTGCGCGAGACAACCAGGGGGAGCGGGGGCATCGGGCAGCTAAAGCGTTTTCAGTGCAGGTGTAACGCGACGCCTCGGCCTCCATGGGCTTTTTCCCCAATGAAAACGCCACTTCACGCCCTCTCCGGTGTGCCCAGCAACACTGAAAATGCTATAAAGCACCCACTGAATTTCCCGGGCCGGCCAGCCTACGCGCGGCACAGAATGCAGCCAATGCCATACTTCCTTCTCACGTGACGGAACCCTCCCCGAGAGAAGTTTTTTCTCCTCGCTCGCCAAATCCCTCGCAGCATAGCTGTCCTACGCGATCCCCTTGGCATCCAAGAGGTTGGAGGTTTGCTTATGCGCTTTTCCTATTCCAATCTGCGCTTCAGCCTCTCCCTTGTTTTGCTCCTTGGCGGAGCGGCCATGCTTGCCAGAACGGCGCTCGGTCAGCAACCGGCCCCGCCCATGGCAGCGTCCCCGCAGGCAGGTGCTCCTCCGCCAGCCGCTTCAAACCCGTCGGCTGCCCGCGCCCCCATGGCCAAAGCCAATCCCGCTGCCGGGCGCGATGGCGCCAACGGGGCCGGCGGACTTGATAAGGGTTCCGGCGATGGAGCCGGAAAGATTGGCGCAGGTCTGGGCAAAGGCACCGGCAAGATCCTCAAAGGAACCGGCAAAGGGATCGGCCATATCTTCCATCACCCTCGCAAGCCACGGCAGAACCCACCTCCGCCACAAGCCTATTGAGGGACAGGAACCGGCCTAAACCGCCTTGCGCTGGAAGCTGGTCTTCTTGACGAACGAACTCTTGGCTTTGGCCGCCGCCGGGGCCGCGTGCTCTGGCTTCGCGCTAGATTTCACGACCGCAGCTTTCTCTCGCATCGCCTGCAACCGTTGCGCCTTACGGCTCAGTCCGCCGACCTTCACTCCGCCCGCCTTGGGAATAAAATCGCTCATCCTGAAATCCTCTATGCTGCAAGCCCTCAGCGTCAATACATCTCTGCTCTCCAGCCATTTTCCCTGTTGCAGGTTCCTCCAAGGAGAGCATATGGCGGCTCTTTCTGCACGGCAAAACACTCATCGGCGTCAAGGCCCGCGATATCTCTGCGGAATGCATTCCAACGAAGGTTGGCATCGTTCAGCGTCACCCCGGCGTGGCGGCGCCAGCCCAGCCTCTTTGCGGAGCGTCGCCCTCGGGGCGGCTTCTCTCTGCGCGATGCGTTACCATCATGGAAGAATGAATGCACTTCGGTACAACTCATCCCAGTTGAAGCAGGGTATTTCTCATGGCATATGTCACATTTCGCGCTGAGGGCCGCACCAGCTACGGAATCGCGCGGCCCGACGGCGTCTTTGACCTTGGAGTCCGCGTCGGCTCGATCCTCCCCGACCTTCGCTCTCTTCTGACCGCCCAGTCGCTCGGCCTACTGGCTCCGCTGCCCGCCCCCACCTCTACCGACTACGCCGCCGGAGAGTTCACCTATCTCCCCGTCCTTCCCAATCCCGCCAAAATCATCTGCGTAGGCCTGAACTACGAGGAACATCGCCTGGAGACGCAACGTCCCGTCGCCAGCCATCCCACGCTCTTTACCCGCTGGGCCGATACGCTCACCGGCCACAACACCCCCATGATGCTGCCCTCCAACTCCTCCTCCTTCGACTTTGAAGGTGAGCTGGCGGTCATCATCGGCAAGCCCGGACGCCACGTACCTGAAGACCGGGCCATGGACCTGGTGGCCGGATACTCCCTGCTCAACGACGGTTCCATCCGCGACTGGCAGCTTCACAACAGCCAGTACACGCCGGGCAAGAACTTTCCCCGCACCGCCGGCTTTGGCCCGGAGATGCTCACCCCGGAAGAGGCTGGGGATCTCCCCGGCAAGGCCATTCAGACCCACCTGAATGGAGAGTTGGTGCAGTCCGGACACCTGGGCGACATGATCTTTTCCATCCCTCGTATCTTGGCCTACATCACCGCCTTCACCCCGCTCGCCCCTGGCGACGTCATCGCCACAGGAACCCCCGGTGGCGTCGGCTTCAAGCGTGAGCCGCCCCTTTTCATGCGCCATGGGGATACCGTGACCATCACCATCGAAGGCATCGGTAGGCTCACCAATCCGATCCAGCAGGCCGCGCTCGAATAGAGCGGGCCATCGGCTTCGGCCATTACGCCCGGGTTCGCCACCCAATCCCGCTTCGCGGTGGCATCTCCCGCGTAAACAAAAGTCTTTGCCCAACGCAAGGATCTGCGAGCCGCACGTTCTCTCGGCAAAAGGCCGCCAGCATCTCCTTCGTCGGGACTTCTGCACTCCGGCGTGGACGGAATGCGGCCGCAAAGAGACCGCTTCCGATAACGGCTTCTCTCCTGCCGCCGCCGGCCCCCCGGCCGCCTGGGATGGAGCCTGAAGCTTCACCCGGACGCCATCGCTCGGGGAGCGCCATCGTGTACATTAAGAAGTTCATCCTCAGAATTCTTTGCCGGAGGTTTCGCTTCCATGCCGACGTACACGGTCACCACGGAGGCCGGACGCCTCACCCCGCGCCAGAAGACGCTGATCGCCCAGGAGATCACGCGCATCCACAGGTCTGTAACCGGAGCCCAGGCCTACTTTACCCAGGTGCTGTTCCATGATCTTCCCCCCGGAAGCCATTTTGTAGGCGGCAAGCCGCTGCAGCACGATCTGCTTTACGTGCAGGGGAAGATCCGCGCCGGGCGTAGCCCGGAGCAGCGCCAGGAGCTCCTGGTTCAACTCACCAACGCGCTCGCGCTGGCCGCCGGTGCAGCCCATAATGCCATCTGGGCCAGCCTTGTTGAGCTCCCCTGCTACCAGATGATCGAGTTCGGCCACATGCTGCCTCAGCCAGGCGCGGAAGCCGAATGGTTCCAGGGTCTGCCCTCCGTGGACCGAGGTCTGATGGAACGTATAGGACGCTGAGTTCCCGGCAACTGGCTCCGGCCCTGCCCGCAGAGACTGGCGTCACAGCCGCGCGCCGATTCTCCGCGTGAGAGATCCTTTGTAACCAGAACAGGTATTGACGTTTGAGGTGACAGGCCCGATTAAGTTTCGGGAACCATGCTTGATTCTGCGCGCGTTGAATACGATTAAGTCCTGGTAAGAGGGCGCAGCCGTTGAGGACCCCGGGGCGACCCGGGCTAATCCGATCCAACCTGCTCGGTTTCTGCGCTCCAGCCAGCCCATCTCGATCCTTGGGCGAAAGGTTCGAACCACGCAGCCATCTCGCGCGGCAGTTGTCCCACGTTGCGGTTCCTGAGGTTTCTACCGAATGACTTATCCTACGCATCTCCCTGCGGGTCCCGAACTCTCTGCGCAAGATCAGCTTGGCGCCGTCTCTCTGCCGGACTCCGTCCTTCGGGGGGAGATCTGCACCTTGCGCGAGCGCGGCCTCAGCGAGGAAGCGATCCTCAATCTTCTCGGCGGGTTCCACATCGAAGCTCACCCTGAACCCTGCGGGCCGCGCTGGGATCGGCCTGGGAACTATCCGCTTATCCGGCTCATCTGGGGCCAATCCAGCCCCTTCGCCGCCTTTCGCCGCTGAGGAACATCCCTCCGCCGGGTCTCTTCGCCCGGCAAACCATCCTCATGAACCGATTCTGGATGCGGAGAGAAAGACAGGGCTACCGGCTCGTCATCGAGCTCTGTTCCCAATGGCTGCCCCGCAGAAAGGGGTGCCTGGCCATGCTCAACGCTAGGCTGAGAAACAACAAGGTCAGCAACGCCACAAACAGATACTGAACCCAGCCTGGCCAGCGCGAGCTTCCATCGCCGGTTCGATGCTGACCGCGATCTTCCGTTCTCATGGCGCCCTCCCCAGCCGTCATCTCCGGCTGCAATGAATCGGCGATGCGATTTGCTGCGCTCCCG
>JAJYZE010000126.1 GCA_021800195.1 Acidobacteriota bacterium | reverse complement strand
CTGAAGTGTACGTGGCCGCGCGCGCTAAAGCGGGCGACCCTCACGGTCAGCCGCGAGCTCAGTTGCGGACCGCGGCGGAACGGACTCGGCGTCGCACGGCGCGGCCGGGGCCCGCCGACGGGCTGCTCCGCTCTCTTGCCGGCGACGGGTTCAGAGGACGTCAGCATGAACGAGCGGCCTTCTTGAATCTCGAACCTCAACCGACTCAGGGCGCGGGTGTTTGCACGCTTAATCTGGAGGGTTATGCTTTCCACCCGGCCCCGGCAGCCGATGCCGTCCTTGCCCTGGCCATAGATGAGTGCTCGCACCTTGTCAGCCAGTTACGAGAGCAGCAGCCGATGCCGCGCGCCATCGCCCGGGGCGATGGCCTCGGCCTTGAGCAACGGCGGCAAAGTGCTGTTGTCCGGCAACGGTGGCAGCGCCGCGGACTCCCAGCACATGGCTGCCGAGTTGGTGGGCCGCATCCGCCGGGGGCGCCGAGGCCTGCCCTCCATCGCCCTGACCACCGACGCCTCCATCCTAATCTCGGTCGGCAACAACTATGGCTACGCTGCCGTGTTTCGCAGGCAGATCGAAGCTCTGGGCACGGGCCGGGACCCGCGCCGTCGTCCCGCGCCGCAGTCCCGCGCCGGACCCGCCCTGCGGCCGGCCCCGTCAATATGCGCTCCGTCGACAAGATCCCTGATTCCATCTCCCGGCGACTGAACCCCGATTGGAAAACCCTTCCCTCCTCGGCTTTTGAGCCGCCTGCCGTCACCTGTGGCAGTAAAATCTTGCCACGATGGCAAACGGAGAATAGGATGTAGCCATGGCGTCATCCGCAAAGTTCGTCTTCAAGTCGCCTCAGGAAGCAAGGCCTTCCCGGCTCAGAGTCCAGAAGATGATGGGGATCCACTGCGGGGATGCACCGGGTCTGATTCGCGAGGTGATGGATGGATTCCCCTACCAGGCACTGGCAGCCTTCGTGTCCGCAACCGGCTTGGAGCTTGCGAAGATCGCCGAGTTGATCGGAATTCCAGATCGCACACTTGCCCGCCGGAAGGCGGCTGGCAGGCTCTCATCACAAGAGTCTGAACGTCTTCTGCGTATCTCCAGGCTCTTCGAGAAGGCTATCGACCTCTTTGAAGGGGACCGGACAGCCGCCGTGAAATGGATGTCTACACCAAGAGCGGCTCTGGATACCCAAACTCCGCTCGAGTACAGCCGCACTGAGGTCGGAGCACGAGAGGTGGAGGACCTGATCGGGCGCCTGGAGCATGGCGTATTCTCTTGATCTCAGCCTGGCGCATCGTCAAAAGGAAACACCTGAAGACCGCGCTGACCGGCGAAGGCGCCAGACTCTATGGCGGTCGCTGGAACACCATAGGCAGACCAGTGATCTACACTGCCGAATCGCGAGCTCTGGCTGTCGCCGAGATGCTGGTGCATCTTGATGCGTCCGCGCTGCTCTCAAGTTATGCCGTCATCGAAGTCCGGATCGAGGAGACGCTCGTGCACGAGATCGACCTGGGGGCGCTGCCCGCGAATTGGCGCGCCGTACCCGCGCCGAAGCGTCTCCAGGCCATCGGCGATGAATGGATCGAAGCCGCCACGTCTTCCGCCTTGCGAGTTCCGAGCGCTGTGATTCAGGGCGAGTTCAACTATCTGCTCAACCCGGCGCATCCGGAGTTTCGAAGGCTGAGGTTCTCAACCCCCGAGCGTTTCAGATTCGACAGGCGGCTGCGATAGCGTCTTCATCTACACAGGGTTCGGCCTCAAACCCTGGCCAGGATTTACGATGGGAACTGCCGGTCGATCTCGGCGATCCGCGGGTTTCTTTCCGCCTCCGGCCTCGGTGGCGGCAGCTCTTCGCTTGCAATTCCCATGGAGGGCTATGATCTCCAACCGCCCGGATGCCGACGCCGTCTTTGCCACAGCCATGGATGAGCATCTGCACGTAGTGAGCCAGTTACGAGAGCAGCAGCCGCTGCTGCTGCACGCCATCGCCCAGGCGATGGCCTCTGCCTTCGGCATTCTGGCAGCCTTCGTGAAACATTCGGGCCGGTCGCCCGGAACACGGATCAACGATCTTTGGATCGCTGCTCAGGCCATCGAAAACGACTATGCCCTGTTAACCGCGAACCTGAAAGATTTTGAGGGTCTCCCTGGTTTACGAGCCGCATGTCCATAAAGTACTTTCTTCACAAACCAGAGATAAAGCAAGGCACGTAGAGGCCTGATGTTTTGGCAGCAAGCAGCCAGCGATTGCAGGCTGCCTTTGCTTTGCCGGTGGAAGATGAGCCACGAAGCTGCTCGATACACGCTCACCCCTCCCTGTTGCGGCCCGAAGCCCGAGGCTCCGCAGTCTTGTCTCTGGTGAACAGAGCCTTGATGTGCCTGCGAACGGTAAAGAGAACGCCCGTAAATACAGCTCCGGCGGCTTGCAGCATCAGCAGACCGGCCCCCGGATCGACGTAGGCGTACGCTCGTTGTTCGGTGCTGACGCAAAGGCTCAAACACAGGGCGGCCGTGACAATGCCGTAGGCGATCTTCGATCGCAGACAAGTGTCTTCGCCGCCCGGCAAACGGGTGACGCCCTTCGCAACTCTGTTGAAGGGGAGACCATGCAATGGCGTCGCGGAGATGCCACGCTCCTCGTGATTCTGTTTCAAGCGGATCTCCAGGGAATCCAGGTTGGCGACACGGCAGAGAACTCCTGGCCTGTGGTCCTCCAACCCCGGTTCAGTCCAGAAGTTGCGATTGATTCCAACGTAGGGTGAGCTGGCGAAACGCGCCAGCGTTGACGCCTGACCCGCGCTCCCGGGAAAGGTCGCGAGCGCCCAGGCCGCAGCGACGGACGGGACCGGCAAAACAGGATGACGACCCAACACCAGCTTCCGATCCGGTATGCCCGCGCCAGACGGGCATCCTCAGGATGCTTCAGGATGCTATGGGATCGCTGCCCTGCGCCTGACTGGCGGCCAAACGCTTGGTTTTGCGATAGACGTTGGCCACGGAGAGCGTCCATAAAGGGGCCAAGTCCAGGCCGGGGACCAGTTTCGCGGCAAACGAGGGCAGGATCTCCCAATGAAAGCCCAGCAGGTACATCATCAGCGCGCCGGTGACGAGGTCGATGACATCGTCGGCCGGTGAGTCCGCGCCCTCCACCAGGAAAGGAAGAAAGACGAACTGCAGAGCGTCAGCCGCAACGGCGAGCACCAGGGCGATGCGAAACCGCGTGAGCTGCGATTTTGGAATTGGGTTCCGGCCCATCGCCACCCTCCGCTGCCCTTATCCTACTTCTCCCGCCCGGCCTCAACCTTCTCAGCCTTCTCAACGGCCCCGGCCTTGCTCCACCGCCCCGGCCGAGTGCAGCCACTGCTCCATCTGCCGGTGATCCACCAGACCCGGCTGCTGCACCACCGCGCGGCCGCCGGAGAAGACCATGAAGGTGGGAATGCTGCGGATCTGGAAGCGCGCCGAAAGCTCCGGATTGGCCTCCGTGTCCACCTTCAGCACCAGCGCCTTACCCGCCATCTCGGCCGCCGTGCGGGCCACCTCGGGCGCGGCGGCGCGGCAGGGGCCGCACCACGCCGCCCAGAAGTCCACCAGCACCGGCACGCCGGCGTTTTGCACCACGTCGTCAAACAGCGCCGCGTCGGCGGCCAGCGGCTCGGCCAGCGGCGGCAGCGGCGCCTTGCAGGCTCCGCAACGCCCCGTGTCGCTGAGATGCCGCGTAGGGACACGGTTCTTTTGCCCGCATGGGGCACAGATGCGAATGACAGACATAACCAACCTCGTTCCTCGGTTGGGCCTCCCTGGCGAGGGAGGCCGCCGCAGGATTGGATGCTTCCGGGGGGGTCCGCATTTCAAAAAACCCGAGATGTGGGGCACCCGGCACCTAGGTTGTTCAAAGAGGGGGATGGACAAGGGATACCCGCCGGAGTGGAAGATGGAAGGTTGGCGCGACGGGACGGCTGCGGTGACGTGCATCACGCGAACGCGGGCGCGCAAGGTGTAGAAGAGAGCATCCGCTGGGGGTTCTGCTCCATGATCTTCGCAGACCGCTGCGACGCGGGACGCCGGCTTGCCCGGCGATTGGAGCGGTTTGCCCGGATGCCGGAGATCGTGGTCCTGGGCGTGCCCCGCGGCGGTGTCACCTTGGCTTATGAGGTCGCCCGCGCCTTGCATGCTCCGCTGGATGTGCTTCTCTCCCGCAAGCTGGGCGTGCCGGGAAACAGTGAGCTCGCCTTCGGCGCGGTCTTCGCCGGGGGTGGCCGCTATCTCGATCAGAAGACCGTCCAGGCTGCAGGCATGGATGCGGACGCGGTGGAACGCATCGCCGCCGAGGCCCTCCAGGAACTGAACCGCCGGGCCCTGGCGTATCGCTCCGACCGCCCCCCGCTCCAGCTCGCGGGCCGCACCGTCATCCTGGTGGATGACGGCATCGCCACCGGCGCCAGCGCCTTTGCCGCCATCGAATCGCTGCGGCCGTTGCAGCCCGCCAGAGTGGTGCTGGCCGTTCCGTTGGCTCCGCCTGCCACCGGGGCGTGGCTGCGGACGGTGGTGGACGAGTTTGTCGCTCTGGATCTGCCCCACCCCTTTCAGGCCGTGGGCAGCTTCTACCAGAACTTTGCGCCGGTGGAAGATGCGGAGGTGGTTGATCTGCTGCGCCGGGCCCGGCTGGCTCATGCGCTCGACTCCAGCCATGCTCATGGCCCAGGGTCCTGACTCTTACAGCTTTCACGGCTGGGGGCCCCACATCTCGCTCCTGCCCTTTCGATAGGCGGGACGGCAGGATCCTCTGCGCCGCGAACCCTCTTCACCTCTCGCCGAGAGCACCGGCACGGGCCTGGGCTTGCAGGCTCTCCAGCGCGCGCGCCAGCTTCTGCACCCCAATCCGGATCTCGCGCTCCTCCACCGCCGCAAATCCCATCTGCACTGCCTCCGGCGCCTTCACCCGGCGGCAGTAAAAGCTCAAGGGAACCACGTCGATGCTGTGCTGGGCCGCGCGCCGGGCCGCGCTCTCCGCGGTCACGCCGAGCGCGATCAGAGATCGGCGCAGATGGGCGATGGTCTGCAAACCCGCATCGATCCGGGCAACCTCCAGAAACTCGCCCAGGTACTGCTCGGCGCACTCGCACAGCAGCGCAAGCCGTTCGGCATAGATGTTGCGCATGCGGCGCAGGTGCCGGCCAAAGTGTCCCTGCTCGATGAAGTCGCACAGCGGCGCCTGGAGCAGAATCGATGGGTGGCGCGTGGTCATGGCTTTGGCCCGCAGAAAGAACTCCAGCAGATCCTCCGGCAACACCAGATAGCCCAGACGCAGAGAGGGGAACATCGTCTTGTTGAAGCTGCCGCAGAAGATCACCCGTCCGGAGGTGTCCAATCCCTGCATGGCTGGAATGGGACGGCCGGAGAAGCGGAACACGCTGTCGTAGTCATCCTCGAAGATGGGCACGTTGTGCTTGCCGGCCCAGGCGAGCAACTGCAGGCGGCGAGGCAGACTCATCGTCATGCCGGCCGGACACTGGTGGCCGGGCGTGACGTAGATCAGGCGGCAGCCGCGCAGGCAGGCCTCCGGCGGGGCAGCGCCCTCCGCGTCCAGCGGCATGGAGACGATGCGCGCGCCCAGCGCCTGGAAGAGCGTGTACGCCCCCGGGTAACCGGGATCTTCCATCAGCACCTTGTCCCCCGCCTCCACCAGCAGGCGAGCGCTCAGGTCCAGCCCCTCCTGCACACCAGAGACGATGACGATCTGCTCGGCCGTGCAGCGGATGCCGCGCGAGCGGTGACTGTAAGCGGCAATCGCCTGGCGCAAGGGCATATATCCAGCCGCATCGCAGCCCAGCAGATCCGCCGCTGTGGCCGAGCGCATCCGCCGCGCAGCCACCTGCGCCCATAACGTGGTGGGAAACAGATCCAGGGCCGGAAGGTTGGTGCGAAAGGCCCGATTTTCCGGCTTGACCGGCATCACCAGCGGTTGGACTCGCGCCGCCAGCGAGGACAGGCGGGGCCGCTGCGGCGCTGGCGAACCCGCTGCCGTCCGGGAGGGCGGAGAACCGGCCTGGGGCGGGGACGAGAGCGGGAGAAGATGCTCGGAGACGTACGTGCCTGAGCCGCGTCGGCCCTCCAGATAGCCCTCCGCCTGCAGTTCATCCAGCGCGGCCACAATCGTCGCTCGGGAGAGATGGTACTGGCGCGCCAGCTCCCGGCTGGAGGGCAGGCGCGAGCCAGCAAGGATGCGTCCGATCAGGATCTCCTCGCGCAGAACGTTGCGCAGCCAGCGGAAGGCGGATACACCCTCCGGCCGGGGCGGAAGCGTCCATTCGAAGCTGGAGGAGCGTCGCGCCATCTGCAACTCCTGGCCATGGGAGGCTGGCCTTGCCCGTCCCCAGCCGTGCCTCCGGTCGCCCTGGCCCGCTCACCTCCACTCTGCTGACGCCGGATGCAAGCGGATTGGAGCGGGCCGCTGGGGATGAGATGCGAAGTGGTCTGGTGAAACGTCGCTAAGTGGGTCTTTTCAACCCGTCCAATGGGGATGATCCTAATCGCGAATCCATTCGGGGTCCAGCTTCCGGGTGGGCTCGCCGTCTTAAAGTCCGTCGGGCTTGTCTGGGTTCCCGCGGAGCCTTCGGCCAGAGGGTCCGCAAAGTCTTTTGGGCCGAAGAGTCAGGAAGAGCAGGCTGCGAAGCCCGGCACGGGGGCAGCGGAGGCTCCGGGCGAGAGGATTCCGAGTTGCAACAGTTCCTCGGGTTCGGGCCGCCGGCAAGGCTCTTACGCGAACGGGAGGTGTTCATGCAGCCAAGTTCGAGTCGCAATCTCTCCATTCGTCTTCTTCGCCGGGTATCCATCGTCGGCGGCCTGGCTGCCTGTGCGCTGGTGGCCAGCAGCGCGGCCCTGGCGCAGAGTGTCACCCTGGCCGAGGTCACTCCCGGACCTTCCCTTGCGGCTGCCGGCGGCGGCGGCGGCGTAACCGTTTTGCGCCTCCATGAGACTCCCGCCGAGACTCCCGCCGAGGAGACATGGCAGTCTGCGGCCGCGCCTGTGTTCGTGGTCACACCCGAGCTGCGAGCCGACACCCTGGCCGCGCGCGGCAGGTACGAGGAGGCCATCGCCGCCTACCTCAGGATCTGGCCCCGCACTGCGGAGATCGACAACAAAATTGGCGTAGCCTATCAGCACCTCTCCAAGGATCGAGAAGCCGTGGCCTACTACGAGCAGGCCCTGGCCCGTGACCACCGCCTGGCCGCGGCCTACAACAACCTTGGAACCGTCTTCTTCCAGGAGAAAAAGGACAGAAAGGCCAAGCGGCTTTACAAGAGGTCCATCCGGCTCAACTCCGGCGAGGCAGCCTTCTGGAGCAACCTGGCCATGCTCTACCTGGAAGAGAAGAAATATAGTGACTGCGCTGAGGCCTATCAGCGCGCCTTCAGACTCAACCCGGAGATCTTCCCGGAGATGGAGTTGAATGGGTTGCGTCAGAATGAATCGCCCCGGGAGATGGCCCGGATGTATCTTACCTTTGCGGCGATCTACGCTCACGCCGGGATGAAGGACCAGGCGATCGTCTACCTTGGCAAAGCGTTTGCGGACGGCTTCACAAATCGACAGTGGGTTGAGCAGAATCAGCAGTTTGCAGCCCTGCACGGTTATCCGGCGTTTGAACAGTTGCTGAACCAGCACCTGCACTGATCGGCGGCGCGCCTGCCGTCGCCATCGCCCGGATCTCGCGCAGTTTGCGATGTGGGGCCGATGGCGTTGCGATGTGGGGGAGATGG
>JAJYZE010000125.1 GCA_021800195.1 Acidobacteriota bacterium | reverse complement strand
CATCTGCCTCGGGTACCTAGTGTGGAAGAGGTGAATCGTCTACTTGACTCCCTGGAACCGGGCCGAGGATCACAGGCTGTGGCCTCGCCAGGCAATAGAAATAGCGATCTCCAAACCGGGGAGAGGGAAACCTGGCCGGAGCGGGAAAGGGTGATCTTTGAGCTTCTCTACGGATGCGGAATTCGAAACTCGGAGTTGGTGGGGTTGGATATGGATTCCATCTGCTGGCGGGATGATGCCATTCGAGTCTTCGGCAAAGGAAGCAAGGAACGCTTGGTGCCGCTGGGCGACTCGGCGGCAGAAGCGGTGCGAGCCTACCTGCCCCAGCGTCAGGTTCGGCTGGAAGCTGCGGGATTGGGAGCGCTGGCGCAGCAGGGTCCGCTGCTGATCCGGCTACGCGTGGGAGTGGCCAAAGGCGCTGCGCGATTGACCACGCGCAGTGTGGGAAGAATCGTCAAGAGTATCGCGCTCAGCCGTGGCCTGGCTGCCGACGTGCATCCCCACTCTTTGCGCCACGCCTTTGGGACTCACATGCTGGAGGAGGGAGCCGACCTTCGCGCCATCCAGGAGATGCTGGGTCACGAGCGATTGAGCACGACACAACGTTACACGCAACTCACAGTGGGGCAGATCCAGAGGGTATACGACCAGACGCATCCGCGCGCGAAGTAGCGGAGGAGGCATTCGGGGAGTCCAGAACAAGGAAACCGGGCGGACGGCAGGGTGCGCGGCAGGATGTCGTTGCTTCGATGGGACTAGAAGACCTGGTTTCAAAGGCCGATCAAAGCCTTGGGAGAGGCGGTATACCCAGTTTGTTGAGATGATTTGGAACTCCGAGGCCGGATTAGATTGCGTGCCCTTCGTCCTTCGTTCGATTCAGCTGCTGTGTGAGGCGCAGGGTGCGGTCCAGCCCCTCAAAGGAGCGAGCTGTGGGGCGTCCACTTCTCGACAAACGCTAACAGGGTAGCGATCGTGACTTCTGAAATGTGCTGTACCTTGCTCGGCCGAACCCTCGACCTGGAAGCCTTGGCACGCTCATATAGGGAACTGTTGCGCCCATGTCTCATGGATAGCGCGAGGAATGCCGATTTTGTTCTGGCTCGCTGGGTCGAATCGATCGGAGAGCATCGTCGCCAGCAAGCGTAGCCGTCGCAACCGCACGGTCATCCCTGTTTCTGCCTTGGCCGTGGCCTGGGGGGGGCGGCGGTGCAAAATATGCCGCGGACGAGCGCCGGCGTTCTGCCTCAACCCGCCGGAATGAGATGGCGGTTGACAGAACCCGGTCGCGCTCATACAAAGAGATTATTGTGGTGATGGAGTTCACCCTTATCCGCTGCCGGTCCATCGGCGTCCTTCCATTACGACCCGGCAGATGATGACTCCTGACAGGGAATCCTGCGGGAGAGTTGCGCCTCTTCAAGATTCCAGGTCAGATGGATTAACCCTGCGCATGGCGGGCTCACTCGCCGCGCAGAACCTGCGTCCGGCGTGAAGCTTGAGGCGCGGAAGTGGAGATGAAGAGCTGCAGAAATATATCTGGATCGCGCTCGGAGGTTCGCTCGGCGCCCTGGCCCGAGTTTGGGTCGGCTCCGCCGTTTCGGGCCGGATGGGGACTCGATTCCCTTACGGCACCTTTGTTATTAATATTACCGCCTGCGTTCTGATCGGTTTCTCGCTGGAGTTTCTTGACCAGCACGTGGAGTTGAACCCGTCTTGGAGATATCTGATCCCGACCGGGTTTATCGGCGCCTATAGCACCTTCTCCACCTTTGAATGGGAGACCTTCAGCAATCTGCAGATCGGCAGTTTCCTGATCGCAGGATCCTATGTCGGGCTGAGCCTGGTCCTTGGCCTGGCCGGTGTCTGGTGCGGCGTTCGTCTGGCAAAGTGGCTGCCGTGAACCGGGTCCTTCAAAGGTCGGCTCGGTGGGAGTTCGCAGAGAGATCCAATGGTGGATCTTTCAAGCCAACTTTTCATTCTGCAACCGAGGTCTGTATTCGCAAAGGAGAGCGATGTTAGCTGCGGGAAAGGCTGTCAAGGTATCCATCTATCTGAGTTCGGGAGCCAGCCATCATGGCGTCTCGGACTATGCCAGTGTGCTCGATTTTCTCTTCTTTCGCGGTGTCTCCGGAGCTACCGTGCTAAAGGGAGTTGCCGGCTTCGGAGCCGATCATCATATGCACTCCACAAACTTCGTGGAGATCTCAGATCGGCTGCCGATCAAGATCGAGTTCATCGAGACGATGGAGAAGGTGGATCAACTTATAGGCAAGCTCCAGGAACTGGTCGGTTCGGGCATGATCGAGGTACAGGAGACGACTGTGGTCAAGCCGGCAGAATCCTCCAGGCCGAAGACCAAGGCCTCGCCGGAGGCGGTGAAGATGGAAGGCCGGGCGAAGATGATGCGGATCTTTATCGGTGAGAGCGATCGCTGGCAGGAGAAGCCGCTCTACCAGGCCCTGGTGGAGGCCATGCGAGCCAACGACCTGGCTGGGGTTACGGTCTATCGTGGCATCCTTGGCTATGGCGCCCACCGCAGGATTCACAAAGACAGGATGTTTCGCCTCTCCGAGGATGCTTCCATCGTGCTCTCGGTGGTGGACAGCGAAGAGAAGCTGAAAGAGTTTCTTCCTCTGGTCGACAAGATGGTTCAGGAGGGCCTGGTGGTGATCTCCGAAGTCGAAATTATCAAATACGCGCACCGGCCCTCCGTTGCGGACAAAGGGGCGTGAAGCGATGAAGGAAGAGTTCAACGCCAGAATGCTGCGCATCCACTGCATGGAGACCGATCAATGGCAGGGTGAGCCGCTCTACAAAGCCATCGTGGCCCGGTGCATGGAACTGGGCATCGCCGGAGCAACCGTCTGCCGCGGTCTGGAGGGCTTTGGCGCAAGCGCCAGAATCTACCAGCCGCACCTGTTTTCCATCTCCAGCAATCTTCCCGTCATGGTGACCATCGTTGACACCGAGGAGCAGATACAGAAGCTCCTGCCGCAGGTGGAAGAGATGCTTGCCGGTGGATTGATCGCCATCTCGAAGGTGGATGCGATTCGCTATCTTCGTTCCGAAAAGAATCAGGTGGCGTCGAACTGAGGCAACGGGTGCCGCCTAACGCAGCTCGGCGGAGCGAAGGAAGTCGAAGCTGCCCCCGGGGTCCAGACGAAGGTGCGTGAGGCGCGTGGAGTGGACCACGACGTTGTCCGGATACCAGAGAGGAATGGTGGGAAGCTCTTGAGCGAGGATCTGCTGGATCTGGATGTAGTCCCGGCGGCGCTCCGCTTCGTTGGTAGTGTCGTTGGCGGCGCGCAAAAGGGCATCCACGCGAGGGTTGGAGTAGTGGCCCCGATTGGCTCCCCGGGGAGGGAACATCTCCGTCGCGTAGGCGTAGTGAAA
Organism: Acidobacteriota bacterium; assembly: GCA_021800195.1. Classification (GTDB taxonomy): domain Bacteria; phylum Acidobacteriota; class Terriglobia; order Terriglobales; family Acidobacteriaceae; genus Granulicella. The sequence continues at coordinate 4,408 of JAJYZE010000125.1, read as the reverse complement.
GATGTCGGGATCTTCGTTGGAGCCGATCCAGCGCAGCAGATACATCTGGAACGCGCCTTTCGTGATGTCCGAGTAGAACGTGCCAAAGTCTGACCAGCGCAGGGTGAGGTCGATTCCGACCTGGCGCAGCTCGGCCTGGAGCGCCTGGGCCTCCAGCCGGGCGGTCTCATCGGTGGATGTCTTCAGGGTGAGGTGCAACCGGATGCCGTTGCGGTCCGGCCGCCGTCCGGCGGCGTCGAGCAACACGATGGCCCGGTCTATATCGTGCGGATACTGCGCAAGCTCGTCTGCGGGCGCTTCTGCCCAGTGGCCGGGCGGAAGCAAAGTGTCTGCCAGACGCGCATGACCACGCCACAGCGCGGCGATCAGCGCCGGACGGTCGATGGCCAGGGCGATGGCCTGGCGCACGCGAGGATCGCGTAAGGCAGGGTCCTGCACGTTGAAGTTGAGATAATCGACGCGAGCGCCGGGGCCGGTGGCGATGGCCAGATGGGGATGCCGGGAGTTGGCGGCGTGATCGCCCAGAGCATGCACCATATCCATCGTGAGCAGGTTGCTTTCCACATCCGCCGCCCCCTTCTCCATCTCCAGAGCGGCGGTGATGGTATCCGGCACCACCTCAAAGCGGACTCGCTGGATCGTCGGGCTGGGTGCTCCTGCCCAGTAGGTAGGGTTACGCTCCAGGATGACATCCTTATCCTGGACCTGGGAAACAAAACGGAAGGGGCCGGAGCCAATGGGATGCAGGCTCTCGTCCGCACCGGCTCCGTCCTCCACCACGCCAAACAGGCCATCGCTCAGGTTGAAGAGCAGGCTGGGCAACGGGGTGCTGGTATGGACGATGACGGTGAGCGGATCTGGAGTCTCCACTACGGTGATGGCTTCGAAGGCTCCGCCTTTGGGCGTGACGATGGAACCGTTGGTCATGCTGCGGATGGACCAGGCAACATCCGCGGAGGTGAGGGCATGGCCGTCGGTGAAGCGAACGCCGGGGCGGAGGTGAAAGACCCAGGTAAGCGGGTCGGGGCGTAGCCAGCTCGTAGCCAGCCAGGGTTGCAGATGGAAGTGAGCATCCTTGCGCACCAGGGGGTCGAAGATCAGATCGCCGATCCGTTCCGACTGCGAGTCCGAGCCCTGACGGACGTCCAGGCTGTTCGGTGAGGACTCGATGAGAAAGACCAGGGTGTGGGGTTGAGGCGCAGAACGGCATGCCGTGAGGGTGAGCGCTAAAGTGAGCAGAAGGGCAAGACCGCACCTCCAGCGCCGATGCTGTGCGGCCAGTGCCAGGGCTGGAGAGTAGAAGCGCTGACAAGGCCGCTCGCGGGAGATTTGCACAGGAGATTGCGGCGCCGGGCGATACCTCATACAAAGGTAACCTTGCCCAGAATGGCCGGCCGGGCGGCGCCGGTGGCAGAGGGCACGTTGCCCGGCAGGTGGTGCCAGGTGAGCCAACCCAGCAGAGCGAAGGCCGCGGCCTCCTTGGTCTCTACCGGAAGGCCGGCACTAGCAGTGCTGGAAACTTTGACGCCGAGCGGAGTGAACCCTTGCTCAAGCATGCTCATCAAGGTAGGGTTGTGAGCGCCTCCGCCTGCGGCCAGCAGCTCCGTGGATCGAGCCTGTGATGCGTAGCGTGCAAGATGGGGAAGGCAGATGCGCCGGTAGGCGTCGAGAAGAGTGGCCACGGTGAAAGCGGTAGCCGTGGCGATGACGTCCTGACGGCGAGCTCCCACCCGCCGGCACTGGACGAGAAGGCGCTCGGCGAAAGCTGTGCCGAACTGCTCCCGTCCGCAGGACTTGGGGGCGGGCTGCGAGAAGTAAGCCGCGGTCATGAGCCGGTTCAGTACCTGGCGCTGCACTTGGCCGGAGGCGGCCACCGCGCCACCTCGATCCAGAGGACGATGGTAGAGCCGTTGCATCAGCAGATCAATGAGCATGTTGGCTGGGCCGGCGTCAAAGGCCAGGACCTCAGCCATGGAGCACGCAGCGGGAAGAGCGGTAACGTTGGCGATGCCGCCCAGATTCAGCAGCAGCCGATTCATCGTCGAATGGTGAAAACTGCAGAAGTCCAACATGGGAACCAGCGGCGCTCCCTGGCCTCCGGCCGCCAGATCCGCCGGGCGAAAGTCGCTGACGACGGGGATGCGCATCCGTTCCGCGATGGCGGCAGCCTCTCCCACCTGAGAGGTGCAGCGGAGTGGGGCTCCCAAAAATCTTGCGGAAACTGCTTGGTGGTAGATGGTCTGGCCGTGGATGGCGGCCAGTTGTGGCTTGCGGCGCAGACTCGCGGATGTCTCCGCGATGGCGCCTGCGTAGAGTTCTCCCAAGCGCCAGGAGAGTTGCGCGAGTTCGGCCGCCGTGGTTTTGCGGCCAGCGGCGATGGAGAGGATGGTGGAGCGTAAGGTCTTTTCGTAAGGGAAGGAGCGATGACCGAGCAGCTTCAGGCGCGGTAGCACTGGGGCATGCGGGTCAGGGCGAACGCGGCACAGCGCTACGTCAATGCCGTCGGCAGAGGTGCCGCTCATGACGCCGGCAACCAGCAAAGGCCGAGGCTGGGGCGCACTGCGCTGGCTGGTCCTGCCGGGTTGGCTGGGACGGGGGCTCATGCGCCGCCCCGCAACTCGCTCTGTAGCTCGGCCAGCAGATGAAGCGCCTCGCGAGGGGTGAGGCCGTCCAGGTCAAGCCCCTCCAGGCGGTCGACGATCCGTTGCGAAAGTGGAGTGAACATGGTCATCTGCTGGTTCATCGGGCGTCTTTCAGCAGACAGCTTCTCTCCAGTCTCGCGGACCTGCTGGTCTTCAGCGCGCTCATGCGCCTTCAGCACCTCACGCGCGCGGCTGATCACGGTGCTGGGAAGGCCGGCTAGGCGAGCCACCTCGATGCCATAGCTCTTACTAGCGGCACCTGCCTCCACGGTATGCAGGAAGACGATTCCGCCGGAGCTCTCACGCACGGTGACGCGTACGTTGCGCAGGCAGGTCAGCCGATCAGCGAGCAGGGTGAGTTCGTGGTAGTGGGTTGCAAATAGGGTGCGGCAACCGATCACATCGTGCAGATGCTCCACCGTCGCCCAGGCCAGAGAGAGACCATCATAGGTGGAGGTGCCGCGGCCCATCTCATCCAGCAGAACCAGCGAGCGCCCAGTGGCTGTGTTAAGGATGGCTGCTGTCTCGGTCATCTCCACCATGAAAGTGGAACGGCCGCGGGCGAGGTTGTCGGCGGCTCCGATACGGGTGTAGATGCGGTCGACCAACCCCAGGCGCATGCTTTCGGCGGGTACAAAGGATCCGCACTGGGCCAAGATGACCAGCAGCGCTGTCTGGCGCAGGTAGGTGCTCTTGCCGCCCATGTTCGGCCCGGTGATGAGCAGCAGGGAAGGCGCGCCATCTGCTTCCGTCGCGCCAGAGCCGCGCTCCGGCGCCGAGTTCAGCAGCAGGGAGTTGGGGATGAACCTTCCCAGGCCCTGTTCTTCCATGCGGCGCTCGATGACCGGATGGCGGCCGGAACGTGCCTCAAGAACACCGCTGCTATCTACCTGAGGCCTTACCCAGCCGCGCAGCGCAGCCAGATGCGCGAAGCAGCCGAGCAGGTCAATGTGAGCCACCAGGCGCGAGGTCTCGCGGATGCGAGAGGCGCTGGAGAGAAGCTGGCGGCGAAGCTCGGCGAAGATGCGGCGTTCCATTTCGGCGGAGCGTTCCTGTGCGGTGAGGATCTTCACCTCCAGGTCCTTCAGCTCCGGGGTCGTGAAGCGTTCGGCGTTGACCAGAGTCTGCTTGCGCTCATAATCGGCAGGAACGGACCTGGAGTTGGCCTTGGTAACCTCAATGGAGTAGCCGAAGACAGAGTTGAAGCGAACCTTCAGCGAACCGATGCCGGTGCGTTCCCGTTCCCGCTCCTCGATGGCGGCGATGCGCTGGCGGGCGGTTGAGGACAGGTTGCGGGTGGCGTCCAGATCCGGATCCACGCCATCGCGGATAGCCCCGCCGTCGCCCAGCGTCAAGAGCGGTTCGTCGACCAGGGTGCGAGCGATGAGTTCACTGAGATCGTCCAGGGTATCCAGCGAATTGGCGAAGTGAGCCCAGGGGCTGGACGGATTTGCGGTGACAAACTCGGAGACCGCGGAGCGCAGAACAGGCAAACGGGCCAGAGTTTTACCGAGCGCCACTACCTCCCGGGGGCCGGCCGTCTCCATGGAAACCCGCCCCAGCAGGCGCTCCAGATCAAGAATGCCGTCCATGGCGCGGCGCAAGCCTTCGCGGTAGCGCAAGTGGGAAACCGCCTCCGCAACCGCGTTCAGCCGCGTCTGGATGGCCTCCAGCGATTGCATGGGGCGGAGGATCTGTGCTCGTAGCAACCGCTTGCCCATGGGTGTGCAGCAGGCGTCCAGCGTCCAGAAGAGCGTGGTCTGCGG
>JAJYZE010000124.1 GCA_021800195.1 Acidobacteriota bacterium | reverse complement strand
CCGAAGCGTTTCAACTCCTGGCGCATCTTCTTGGGGTCTTCCCAGAGGTCAACCACAGTTCCATCTTCAAAAAAGTTGCGCCATTGCGGATCCACACGCTGGAGCTTGACGTAGTCTTCCAGCTTCCTGCCGTCGTCTTCAAAGATCGGCCGAAAGATCTGGGGCAAGGTGAAGATCGACGGGCCAAGATCGAAACGAAATCCCTCCGTTTCCAGCAGATTCAGCTTGCCTCCTGCATGGAAGTTCTTTTCCAGCACCGTCACCTGAAACCCTTTGCCGGCCAGCATGATCGCAGCCGACATCCCACCGATTCCCGCTCCAATGACGACGACATGCATGTCCTTCGCTGCAGGTTTCATAAGCCTCGCACCATGACGATCGTGATCTGTTCGGGGTGCTCACCCAAATGAAAGCAACACTTGTGATAGCGGGGTGGTCCCAGGCGCGCGGGCGGATTGTTGGAGGCTCCAACCGGTTCCCGCGGCAGACCGAAGAAGTTATGATCCAGCTTGTGGTTGCGGTTCAGGTCCTCATAGACGCTGACGGCATAGTCTCCTCGCGGCAGGTCGACAACAAAACGCATCTGTCCCCTTCTTGCCGGAATCGTTAGAAAGCCATGCAAAATAGCCTTGTCGCGGTCTCCAGGAAACCCTGAGGCAGAGTCGAAGATCAGATAGCCAAGATCTCCCTGCGCTCCGCTGGTCAGCCTGACGTTCACTGTGAGTTGCGTCTTCGGTTTCATCTCGGCGCTGGTCTTGGGGACAAAAAGGAGAGCCAACATCCAGAGAACCGTCAAGGAAGAGAAAATCGCAGCTACGCGGGCTCGGCTGGTGCCGACACTCCGCTGCTTGGCCAGACCAAGACAGTCGCAGCCGAGGAATAGATCCAAGCGGATCTTTTGCCTGTGCGGATCCCTAACGGTAGAGGCCCGCAGCGCCTTGCTTAAAATCCGACCTGCTTTCAGGAAGCTCATGCCAATGCAACCTCCAACGGTCTCGCCATGGGATGAGCAACTGCATATTTTTGACAGATGAGATTGGCGGAGATTCGAGCCGACTCGAAGATGGTGGGTAGCCCGCTGCCCGGATGCGTTCCCCCGCCAACCAGATAGCAGTTCTCAAACATCTCGAACTTGTTGTGGGGACGCATGTAGAGCATCTGATCCCAGCTATGCGCCATGTTGAAGGTCGCGCCCAGAAAGACCGAGTGTCTGTCTTCCCAATCCTGCGGGGTCACGATCATCTCCCGCTGAACATGAGGCTCCACATCCCCAAACGGAGTCCGTTCTCGCAGGACGCGAAAGATGCGCTCTCGCATCTCCTGTTTTTGCTCCTGCCAGTCGATGCCGCTTCTGTTGTTGGAAACCGGCACCAGAATATAAAGTGCTGAGTGGCCGGAGGGCGCGCCGGATGGGTCCGTTCTGCAAGAGTTGCGGATATAGACGGAGATCTCATCCAGATTCTGACTGCCTTGCGTAATCGCTTCAATATTCTTCTTGTAGTCGCGCGCAAAGATGATCGTGTGGTGCTCGGCATCATACGTTCGATCCAGCCCCAGGTACATCATGAAGGTAGAGCAGGAAAACTTCCGTTCGCGCAGTTTCTCTGGCCGGTACCTGCCTAGACGGTTTGGCTCAAAGAGCGTAGTCATGGCATGTCCGAAATCGGCGTTGAGGATGACCTCGTCGCAGTAGATCTTTTCCCCACTAGCCAGCTTCACTCCCGTGGCGCGCCTGCCATCCAGAAGCACACGCGCCACAGGCGCGGAGGTGTGAATCTCGGCACCCTCTTCGCGGCTTACCTCCGCCAGCGCCTGGGGAATGCGGGAGAGCCCTCCCATCACGTGGTAGACCCCATGGGCGTGTTCGGTGTAGGGAATCATGGTGAACAACCCCGGACAGTCCCAGGGCGACATTCCCAGATACTTGGACTGAAAGGTGAACGCCAGACGCAGCTCTTCGGAACGGAAGTAATCGCCCAGGACGTCGTAAAGAGACCTGCCGGCGGCGATGTAGGGAACCGTGGCGAGTAATGTAGGGCTAAGCAGGCTGGCCAAGGTTCCGTACGGCTTCTGCAGGCAGGGATAGAGCTTCTCAAACCTCTCGCTCTCGCGGGTAAGAAAGCGATCAAGGTTGCCGCCCTCCCCTGGAAAGTGCCGCTCAATCTCGTGCTTCATCGCCCCCGGATCGGAGCGGACCAGCATCGTCTTATCCGCAAAGCTCAACGCGTACACGGGGTCCAGTTTGCGGAACTGAAGGTAATCGCTCGACCGTCTTCCTCCCTCCGCGAAGAGCTCATCCAGGAGAAACTTCATCATCAGAAAGGTAGGTCCAAGGTCGAAGCGATAGTCCCCTAGACGCACCTCGGCATTGCGTCCGCCCACCACATCCTGCTTTTCAAACACCTGGACCCGGAAACCCCGCTGCGCCAGGAGCATGGCTGCGGAAAGCCCTCCGGGACCCGCGCCGACAATCACAACGCTCCTCTTGTTACCCGTCGCCAAGTTGCCCATAGGTCGAACTTAACACTCAGGCATTGTCCCTTGGCTGGCATCAGGTGGCGAAGCAAGGATCATTTGCTTGCTGCGCAAGAGACCAGCGCACTTTTGCTCTCCAGGTAAACAAGCGGCTTTCCCCCATCGATAGCGCAGCCTCGCTCCGCTCTCTGCACCGCTCGGGAGGATGCTTTACCGAGGGGTTCCCGTGGTGACCACCATCGCAATGCAGGGAGTATCTACCAGACTTCGATAGGAATGCTTTTGCAGGGCATCGAAGTAGATGGAGTCGCCGGCTGCAAGCTGGAACGTCTCTACGCCAATCTTCATCTCCAGCTTACCCTCCAGCAGGTAGAGCAGTTCCACCCCCGGATGATAGTGCGGCACGGCCTTCTCCTCCGGCCAGGGATGGAAGTGCGCCAAGTAGCCGCTCAGCTTGCGCTCATTCACACGAAAGTCCAGGCTTTCAAAGTGCCAAGGAGCGGAAGCGGCCTTTGGGTCCGAAGGAAATAGCATACGTTCGTTGCGCCGCACCACCGACACAACATGGCGCTTCCTCGGGTCGCTGAAAAAATAGTCCAGGCCAACACCAAAGACCAGAGCGATCCTGGTCAGCGTGGGCAGTGTCGGCACCAGCCGCCCATTCTCCAGCCGCGACAGCATGGCGGCAGAAAATCCCGTGTGCTCCGCCAACTGAGCTAGTCCCATGTTCCGGCGCAGACGCAGGGTACGCAGCTTGTCGGCAATCGCATAGGGACGAAGTGATTCCTGGACGATCCCCGCGTCCGTACTCTTGCCGCTCGCCTTCGCCTCCGCAGCAGAGGTTTTGACTTGCTTGCCGGGCATACTTCAATGTACGGCTGATCTTTACTGCCAATCAAGTGGAGTTGCCGTCTGAGTAAGGCCTTACGGACACTTTGCGAACGATCGAGCATAGCCGCCTATCGAAAGGATGTGCACTTCCTGTCCCGCCAGGTCTCTGGAACGCCAAGTCTCTGGAATTGGCTTCAAAGTTTTTCTGCCGGCAATTCCTTCCCGGCAGACACCCTCCTGGTTCACATGGCTGCGCGCCCAGACTGGCGCTACGGACGGCAATCTGGGCGCTCATCTTCTCAAGCTGGAGGAGGCCGGCTACGTTGCCATTGCCAAGAGCTTCGTCCAGCGCAAGCCACAGACGCTATACCGGATCACCAACGCCGGCCGCACCGCGCTGACAGAGTATGTCCGAGCTCTCCGCCAACTTCTCGGCTCAGCCATCTCCTGACGGGCTCACGGCCTGCGTCGGAATACAAGCCGTGAACTTGGAGTTTTCTCCCCCAGGATACGGCGACCCCTTCCGCAGCGTTGCGCAGAGAAGGCCCCGGCAGAAAGCGATCCGCGACCCTCCCTAGGTTTTCATGCCTGCGGTTTGGGAGTGAACAGGATAAAGTTCTCCGCGCAGGCCCCCCAGTTCCGGAGCAGCCTCTCTCCCAGCTTGCTGGCCGAGAAACGCGCATGCTGTTCGAGCAGCTCGCGTAGCGCCAGTTGCTCTTCCGCTGCGGCCCCCGCAAAGGGCTGAGCCTCCAAAAACTCGGTATGGTACTGCGTTTCGGCAATCATCGTCCGCCGAGCATCATAGACCCAAGCCAGTCCACCAGTCATCCCAGCGCCGAAGTTGATGCCCACGCCGCCCAGGATCACCACCATGCCGCCGGTCATGTACTCGCAGGCGTGATCTCCTACGCCCTCCACCACCGCGCTTGCCCCTGAGTTCCGCACGCCGAACCGCTCACCCGCCCTTCCTGCGGCAAAAAGGCGTCCGGAGGTCGCGCCGTACAGGGCCACGTTCCCCAGCAGCACATGATCTCCGCTGTGCTCGGCGGCGCTGCCCACGGCGCGCAGAATCAGGTCGGCTCCGGAGAGCCCCTTGCCCACAAAGTCGTTGGCTTGTCCGGTCAGAATCAACTTCATCCCCTGACCGGCAAACGCGCCGAAGGACTGCCCCGCAATTCCTTCCAGGTCGAAGGTGACGTCCACATCCTCCAGTTCCCCTTTGGCCCGCCGCAAGGAGATCTCTCCGGCCAGCCTGGCACCCACCGACCGGTGCTCATTGCAGATGCTGCTGCGCACAGAAAACGGCTCACCCCGCGCCGCGGAGGCCAGAGCAGCCTCCGTCCATGGGTCGTCCAGAGGATGATCTTCGCCCGGGCGCTCATTGCGTGCGCCCATCCACCGGGTGGGCCCGTGGCCCTGGTCAGAGAGCATGGGCGTCAGATCGAGATTGCCGTCAAATCGTACCTGCTCCAGCAGGTCAACGCGCCCGATGGCAGCCTCCAGGCTGGATAGCCCGTAACGGGCCAACAGGTGGCGCAACGACTCCGCAAGCTGGCGGAAGTACGTAACGATATGCTCCGGCTTTCCGCGGAACCTGGCGCGCAGCTCCGGCCGCTGGGTGGCAATCCCGGTAGGGCAGGTATTGAGATGGCACTGCCTGGCCATATCGCAGCCCATGGCCACCAGCACCGCTGTGCCGAAGGCGTATTCATCGGCGCCCAGCAACGCGGCCACCAGCACATCCCGAGCCGTGGCGATGCCGCCATCCGTGCGCAGCCGAACCCGCTCTCGCATGCCCGTGCTGCGCAACTGTTGCTGTGCTTCAGAGAGGCCCAGCTCCCACGGATTGCCCGCGTACTTGATGCTGGAAAGCGCCGCCGCTCCGGTGCCGCCCGTGTTTCCGGCAATCACAATGTAGTCCGCATAAGCCTTGGCGACTCCGGCAGCCACCGTTCCCACGCCCAGGCCGGAGACCAGCTTGACTCCGATTCCAGCCCGGGGATTCACCCGCTTCAGGTCGTAGATCAACTGGGCGAGATCTTCAATGGAGTAAATATCGTGGTGCGGTGGAGGGGAGATCAGCGCGACGCCGGGCTGCGCATGACGCAGACGCGCAATCAGCCCGGAGACCTTGTGCCCGGGCAGTTGCCCGCCCTCGCCGGGCTTGGCTCCCTGGGCCACCTTGATCTCAATCTCCTCGGCGTGCGCCAGGTACTCGGCCGTCACGCCGAAGCGACCGGAGGCAATCTGTTTCACTTTGTTGTTGAGCGAGCTATGCACCACGGGGGCAGATATCGGCTCGGCCAACGCTGCCACCCCTCCCTGACCGCTCAAGCGAGCCGCCAGTTGGCTCCCGCCCGTGTCAAGCGCCGGATGCGGCACCGCAACGCGATAAACATCCGGATCCTCACCCCCCTCGCCGGTATTGGAGCGCGCTCCCAGCGAGTTCATCGCCCGGGTAATCGTCTGGTGGGCCTCGGGACTGATCGAGCCCAGGGACATGGCACTGGCGACAAAGCGCCGGCAGAGGCTATCGCCAGCCTCCACCTCTTCGATCGGAAGTTCGGGTCCCGCCGGCCGCACCTCCAGCAGATCGCGCAAGGATCCGGCGTCGCCGGCGTCCATGCTGCGGTTGAAGACAGCAAAGGCCGCCGGAGCATCCGTGGCGGCAGAAACACCGCGGGCGCTGCCGACCACTGTCTGCAAAGCCTTCACCGTCGGTGGTTGCCAACGGTGCGACTCAGCGGCCTCATCCTTGCGGAACCGCACCCATCCATAATCAGGAAGATCCTCAGCCTCCGCGGCGCCGCTTGACCCTTTTCCTGGCAGATCTGCAGGACTGGATTGCCAGCTCGAACGCAGGCGCCGGTCCAACTCCGCAAATCCGATTCCTGACAGCGGCGCCGGCGTATTCGTAAAGCAACGATCGACCACGCTGGAATGCAGGCCAAGAATGTCAAAGAGATGGGCGCCCCGATAACTGTCCACCACGGAGATCCCCATCTTGGACATCACCTTGGCCAGCCCGGCGTCCAGCGCCTTCAGCATCATCTTTTCGCCGTCCACGCCCTCCGGCTGCAGCGCTCGCGCCGTCTTCAGCGCCAGCCACGGACAGACGGCTCCGGCGCCATAACCAATCAGGACCGCGGTGTGGTGAACGTCTCGACAATCCCCTGCTTCCACGGCTATTCCACACAAAGTGCGCAATCCGGCAGCCACCAGACCCTGGTGGACCACGCCTGTCGCCATCGCCATGGGAATCGGCAAACGGCTCGCACTGGCGCCGCGGTCGGTCAAAAGCAGCAGCCGGACCCCCTCAAGCACCATCTCCACGGCGCGGCCGCAAAGGTCATCAATCGCTTCTGCCAGAGTCTTCTCTGGCGAATAAAGACAGGGCAGCTCTTCCAGACGAAGCACCTCGCGGTGCGGATAGATGCCCGCGCGCAGCGCCGCCATCTGCCCCAGGGAGAGAAACGGCGAGCTGAGAGAGATGCCGGGCAACGGTTCATTCTTCTCCAGCAGATGAGCCCATGGACCCAGACGCGTCGAGAGCGAGACCACAATGGCCTCGCGCAGCGGATCGATCGCCGGATTCGTGACCTGCGCAAAGCGCTGGCGGAAGAAGGCGTACAGCGGACGCGGGCTACGGGCCAGGAACGCCAGCGGCGTGTCGTCACCCATGGACCAGACAGGGTCCTTCCCTGCCGCGGCCATCGGTTGCAGAATCATCTTCACATCTTCCTTGGTGTAGCCAAACCCGCGCTGAAAGGCTTCCAGATCCATCCCCGAAGCGGGCTCCTCAACCGGCAACAGCGGCGTACCTTCAATCAGCGAAGCGTAAGTTGCCTTGGCATCAAAGGCATCCAGCATCTCATCGTTGTGGTAGATCCTGTGCTCCTCGGTATCCACGCCGATCATCTGTCCCGGCCCCAGCCGGCCGCTCTCAATCACCGTAGCCGGATCCAGATCCACCAGACCAATCTCACTGCCCGCCACCACCAGACCACCACTGGTAATCGCATAACGGCACGGCCGCAGGCCATTGCGATCCAGAGCGGCGCCTACCACGACTCCGTCGCTGTAGGCTATCGCAGCCGGGCCATCCCAGGGCTCCGTGCAACCCGCATGGTACTGGAGGAAGGGGCTGGGGCGGCGGACCAGCGCTGGCGGCAACAGCATCCGGACCGCCTCCGAGATCGTCCGCCCATTCTGGCTGATCAACTCCACCGTCTCATCCAGACTGTTGGAGTCGGTTCCATCTTTGGTCAGCACCGGCTTGCACTCCACCGGCAAGGTGGAGTCCCTGGCGGCCATCCGGGCACGATTTCCCCATACTGTGTTGATCTCACCGTTGTGGCCCAGCTTGCGGCCGGGCTGCGCTCGATGCCACGCCGGCGTCGTATTGGTGGCATATCGCTGATGAAAGATGGCAAAGTGGGTCACAAACTCCGCAGAGGCAAGATCGGGATAAAACTCCGGCAGAAGCCGCCCCAGGCACAT
>JAJYZE010000123.1 GCA_021800195.1 Acidobacteriota bacterium | reverse complement strand
ACCATGCATCTCTATGGAGGTATTCCGCGGCTTCCTTCCTTCGGAATTCTCCTTCTTTTTTCGCTTTATCTGGGGCTCTATACGGCGCTTTTTGGTCTTCTGGTTGCCTCGCTCGGGTACAGATATTCACGAAATCAGGTTCTTTGCGCCACTCCGTTTTTATGGGTTGCCGTGGAGCTGGCGCGCGCCCGCATCACGGGATTTCCCTGGGATCTTCTGGGTTATACGCAGATCGATAATCTGCTTCTGATCCGGCTGGCGCCATGGACCGGAGTGATGGGATTGTCGTTTGTCGTCGCGGCAGGAAATGCGCTGTGGCTGCTGCGGCCAGAACCTGCGATGAAACTGATCTCAGGCTCTGACCTGCGCAGGCAAGGATACCGCTCGTCTTTCAGATTTGTGGGCGTTGCATTGGCCACTCTTGTTGCAGTCGTTGCAACGATCGTGGCCATGGATGGCGCGCATAGAGTTGAAGAGCGAGCTCCAGAGGTAGCGACGCTGCTGCAGGAAAATCTGAGAGTAGGAAGTGAGGCTTCCACGGAGACTGAGAGCAAGCAGCAGATGCTCGCTTCTTTCTCCCAACTCAGCCTCCAACCAACCTATTCCATCACAGACAGGGAGCGCCAACTTTACGGAATCCAACCCGGACAGACATCGCGAATCATCATCTGGCCGGAGGCTCCGACGGATTTTGTCGATAGCGATCCGATGTTGCGAAGCACGATTGGCAGGCTGGCGGTTGAGACCAAGGCTGCCGTGATTGTGAATGATATTACGTTGGCTGGGTATCAAAACGGTGAACCCAGGCTCTATAACTCCGCCAGCTTCTTCCGTTCCAACGGATCGTATGCAGGCCGCTACGACAAGATGCACCTGGTGCCTTTTGGGGAATACGTGCCCTACAAGCCACTCTTTTTCTTTACCGGGAATCTTCTTGACGGACTGCTCTTCGTTCCGGGGGCTCAGCGTTCGGTTTTTATGGCGGGCGCCCGGGAGTATGGCGTCTTTATCTGTTACGAGTCGATCTTCGGCGACGAACTGAGGCATTTTCCCATGGAGGGAGCTCAAGCGCTGGTGAATATCTCTGACGATGGGTGGTATGGAGACACCAGCGCGCCGTGGGAGCATCTGGATATGGTGCGAATGCGAGCCGTTGAGAATCATCGCTGGCTGTTGCGCGCCACCAACACGGGAGTGACGGCGGCGATTGATCCTGAGGGTCGCGTCATCAGGACGATTCCGCGCCATATTCGGGCCTCTGTGCAGGTCCCGTTTGGTTTTTGCAGCGATATTACGTTCTACAGCCGCCATGGAGACTGGTTTGCACGGCTTTGCGCCCTGGCAACCTGCATGCTGTTGCTTTTGGGAGAATGGACAGCCCGATTACCCGGCCTGACAGGGCGTTAGCGTCACGGCTGAACACCGAGTAGACTATATACCTATGCTGAGTGATCTTGAGTTTTCCTACTCCCCGGTTCGCGAGAAAGTGCGTGATCTGCGGGAGTATCTTTGACGCCCCTCGCCTGCGTTCCGAGCTAGCCTCCGTTGAACAAAAGATCTCCGACCCATCCGTATGGGCGGATGCGGCAAAGTCGCAACCGCTGATGCGCGAGCGCAAGCGTCTGGAGACGCTACTGGCCGATGAGGCGGAGTTGGAGCGGCGCTCCGAAGACATCGAAGCTTACTTCGAACTTGCTCGTGAGGGTGAAGACACAGAAGCCGACCTGAAACGTGAGATTCCAGGGCTGCTGGAGTTTGCTGAAAAGCTGGAGTCCAGAACCATGCTGAGCGGCGAAACGGATCCGCTGCCCGCAATTGTCACGGTGCATCCGGGTGCCGGAGGCACTGAAAGCCAGGACTGGGCTGAGATGTTGATGCGAATGTACCTTCGCTGGGGCGAGCGCCAGGGCTTCAAGGTCGAGATCAACGAGATCCAGGATGGCGATGAGGCGGGCATCAAGTCCGCTACCTTCACCATTTCTGGCGAATTCGCCTTTGGTCTGCTGAGCGGAGAGACGGGAGTGCATCGCCTGGTGCGAATCTCGCCATTCGATTCCGCAAAACGCCGCCACACCAGCTTTGCCAGCGTGTTTGTCTCGCCGGAGATCGACGATACGATCGTCATTGATATCAAACCCGAGGAGCTTCGCATCGACACCTATCGGTCTGGCGGCAAGGGTGGCCAGCATGTGAATACCACCGATTCCGCCGTTCGTATTACTCATATCCCCACTGGGATTGTGACCGGCTGCCAGAATGAGCGTTCCCAGCACAAGAATAAGGATCGGGCCATGAAGATGATGCGGTCCAAGCTCTATGAGTACGAACTAGAAAAGAAAAAAGAGGTTAGCCGCAAGCTGGAGGACTCCAAACTCGACATTAAGTTCGGATCCCAGATTCGCAGTTATGTTTTGCAGCCCTACCGCATGGCCAAGGATCTGCGCACGAGAGTGGAGGTGGGGGATGTGGACAAGGTCCTGGACGGAGATCTCGAGCCTTTTATTAGGGGCTATCTGCGGATGCGGAGAGAGGGCGGGGTTCCGGCGCCTGTGGCCGAGGACGAAGAGTAAGGTAGGTTCCAAGCGGGAGGGCGCGGCGAAGAAGGCGCCGCGGAGCCTGGTTCGGGCTCGGGCGCTATGGTGTAGGCGGGAGCGCAGAGCAATGACCCAGACGTCGCCCTTACCTCATTCCATCGTCCGTCGACCCTCCAGGGCACGGGTCATGGTCACCTGGTCGGCATATTCAATATCGCTTCCGGCAGGAACGCCGGTTGCAATCCGGCTGATGCGCAGCAGCGGATAGCGCTTGTGCGCCTCATCGGCGATATAGTGCGCCGTCGCTTCGCCCTCCATGGTAGGCGAAGTTGCCAGAATCAGCTCGTCGGCGCGTTCCAGACGCGGCCAGAGATTGGCTAGACGGAGATGCTCAGGACCCACGCCATTAACCGGAGAGATCGTCCCATGCAGCACATGATAGAGGCCATGGAAGCTGCCGGTCCTTTCGATGGCGTTGATGCTGGTTGGCTCCTCGACGGTACAGACGAGATGCGGATTGCGTCCCGGATGGGAGCAGAAGGCGCAAGGGTCAACGTCAGTGATGTGATTGCACAGAGAACACAAACGGAGCTTGGCGCGCAAACGGAGAATCGCTTCGGAGAGCGCCTCCGCATCGCTGCTGGGTGCGCGGAGAAGGTGAAACGCAAAGCGCTGCGCCGATTTGGTCCCTACTCCCGGGAGTTTGCGGAGCTCCTCGATGAGCCTCTCCATGGCCTCTGCATAGCGTGCCGCCATGGCTAGAATCCAGGGAGGCCAAGGCTCCCCATGATGTTGGCCGCGCTGGACTTGCCAGCGTCATCGGCTTTGCGAGCACAGGCGTTGATGGCCGCGACAATCAGGTCTTCCAGCAGGGTGAGATCAGAGGCTGCGGCCTGGGCGGCCGAGGGTGCGATGGTAAGGCTTAGCAGCTCCTTGCGGCCATTCATGCGAGCCTTGACCGCTCCGCCGCCAGCCTCGGCCTCGACGATGGAGCCGGCCAGGCGCTGATCGATGGTCTGCTGGATCTGCTGCGCCTGGGCTAACATCTCTTGCATCTTGTTCATGTCAATTTCCATAAGTTTCGACTGGCCTCTTTTGGATGAGAACTGTTTCTACGCTTCATTTGGCATGGCGTCGGACATCTCCTGCCGCGCATCCGAACCGCAAGATTAGGTTGAACTTCTCATCCGCCGGCATGGGGCATAAACCGTGTATGCAGCGGAGACGCTCGCCGAGTTCAGGAGGTCGCTCCCTATTCTCTCTCTCGCAGGTCGAGGATGTTACTGATCTCGGCGGAGAACAAGCGCTGGGCCTCTTGAACCATGGGATGATTCCTGGCCAACTCCGCGACTGACCCTGCGGCGACAGGGCGGGGCTTGCGAACTTTGTCGGCCGAGGTACTGGCTGCGGGAATGAGCGTGAAGCTGCGGACGCCGAAGGCAGCACTGCGAAGAGCCGCCTGGAGAATACGCTCCGCGTCGCTATTGATGACCACTGGCAGCATGGTGGCGGAGACGGGGACGTGAATCTCCAGGGATTGGCCGTTCCGTTTGAGAGTGGAGTCCTCTATCTGCTCGGAGGCGGACTGCTGGCCCTTGACGGCGGCCAGGGCGGAGACGAGGGCTGTCTGCAGAGCCTCCAGAGAAGTGTCATTTGCAGGCGAGACTGGGCAGGAGGGGCCTGCGGTCGCCGCCTGACCAGGAACCAATTGCGGGCCTTCATGAGGGAGTGAGATGCTTTCGGATTGCAGATCCTCTTGCAGGGAACTGCGAAACGAAGGCGGGACGGTCGGAAGTGGCTCATCGGCCAGCGCCAGGGAACCGGATGTCACGGCGGAGGCTCCGGAAAGAAGGCCAGCGCCCTGATTGCTTTTGCCTGGGGGGCTGAGGAGCGTATCCGGCGCAACGAACCGGGATCCTGCCGGGGTCACAGGAGAGCCAGCCGAGCCCCGCATCGTTCGAGGCGCCTTACCGGCGGGCTCCGTCTGTGCGCCATGTGTAGACGGAGTGCTGACGGCCGCTGAGGCCGGCTCAATCCTGCTCATCCAGGGTGAGGCGGCAGGCGAAGGTGAGGCGGCAGGCGAAAATGCCGCAGCAGAGGACGAGGAGCGAGCGGTGGATGCAGGGGTGCTGGGGAGAGCAGTTGGCTTGGCGCCCAGTTGGCTCAGGATCTCCTCGATCGGCAGCAGACGCTGCACATGGACCAGTTTGAGCAGACCCAGCTCCAGATGGAAGCGCTGTTCCTGACGATAGCCGAGCTCGTCGAAGGTGCGCAGCATGATGGCGAGAAAGCGGGATAGTTCTTCTTCGGTGAAAAGGGCTGCGGAGCGGGCGGCGCGGCTGCGTTCCTCGGGGGAGATCTGAAGCAGATCGGCGGCGATGCCGGTGGCTTCCTGTTGTGCGGAGAGGTTGGTGACCTTGGCCACGATGGCATTGCGCAGGTAGCGGACAAACTGACGCGCCAGTTGCGATGCTCCGTTACCGGCATCCAGCAGGCGGCCGGCAATGGAGAGAACCTCCGCCGAGTTAGCGTTGTGAACCGCCTCCAGAATCTGCTCGAAGACCTGATTGGAGACCGAGCCCATGAGCTCGCGTACTTGTTCGATCGCCAGATGCGGCCGGAGCGCCTCGGTATTACTCTGCTGGAAGGCTGCCGGCACAACTTGCGCCGAGGCGATGGCCTGGTCCATGATGGAAAGGGCGTCGCGCATCGAACCGTCCCCAGCTTCTGCGAGCAGCGTCAGAGTCGCGTCATCGACGCCGATGTTTTCCCAGCTGGCGATGGAGCGAAGCTGCCCGATGATGTCTTCCAGACGGACGGCGTGAAAGCTGAAGTGCTGGCAGCGCGAGCGGATGGTTTGGGGAATATCCTCCGGCTGCGTAGTGGCAAACATGAAGATGGCCCAATCCGGGGGCTCTTCGAGCGTTTTGAGCAGGGCATTCCAGGCAGCATCAGTGATCTGGTGCGCTTCATCAAGGATGATGATGCGATATTTGCTCTTGTTGGTCGGCCGGGTCTGGATCTTGGCAGTGAGCAGCCGAGCGTCATCGATGCCGCGGTTGGTGGCGGCGTCGATCTCTTCGACGTCAAAGGAGTGAGACTCTTCAAAGATGGAGCTCTCCTGGCGAGAGGCTGAGGAGATCTCCCGGCAGTTGACGCAGTTGCGGCAGGGCTCCTGGGTGGGGCGTTCCTCAGTACCAACCGCAGTGCTGCAGTTGAGCGCCGCGGCCAGAATGCGAGCAATCGTCGTTTTGCCGATCCCGCGGTGACCGCTGAAGATGTAGCCGTGAGCGATGCGATGTTGCGTAAGGGCGTTTAGCAAGGTGCGGGTGACGTGGTCCTGCCCAACGACATCCGAGAAGAGCTGGGGGCGGTACTTGCGGGCTAAAACTTGGTAAGCCATCGTCAAAGGGTCCTGACGCTTTCGATTGTATCGCTCCAAGGTGTGGAGCCATCTGCACGCAGCCAAGCCCTCTTGTCTTTGGCAAGGGAGCGGGTCATGGGAAGCCGAGGGCAAGGTTCCGTACCCGCTTCTGGCTCGCGCTCGTCAAGCGGGATCGGTTCGGGTTCGCACCCGGCTGATCGCAGTCAGCCGGGAAGGATTCATGGCCCACGGGAGTTTCCGTTCCGGGAGGTTCACAGCTAGCCCGTTCAAGTTCGGCGTTGCTTGCGGGCGTTTTTGCGCGCCCGGCGTCTCAGTTCTTCATCAGAGAACATGGTGCCGCGGCATTGGGGAGCTTGGCAGTAACAATCCGCGCTCTGATCGTCGGAGTCGTAGAGGTTGTACTCGTAGAGCAGTTCTTCGTTGGCGGCGATGTTGCGGATGGAGCGGATGTAGACCCGGCCATTGGACTCTTCGGTCTGGCAGTTGGGGTCGCAGGAATGGTTCAGAAACATCGCCGTGCCGAAGCCGTCAATCACGTCACCTTGGTTGCCGAAGCCGAAGAGATAGGTGACCGGCCGATCCGCGTAACGCCGGTCGGCGTCCTTCTTGGAGATGCGGGGGCCATCGTACTCCAGGATGCGGTACCCTTTGGGGATTGGGTCCAGGGTGTAACATCCTGCGGCATGGATGGAGGAGGAGCGGATCAGGAGACGGGGGCGCATGGTGCGGCTCGGCATGGGTTGGAGTATAGCAAGAGGGCAGTTGAGATCGCCGCATCGGGGGGCTATCCTGGCCAGCCAAGATGTCGTCTAATAGAGGCATGCAGAGGGCGTGGAGGCGGAGAGGGCTGGTGTCGTTTGCCGCTGGTTTGGGGCTGGCGTTAGCCGTGCGGGCTGCGCCGGCCCAGCCGCAGGGTGGATGCACATTTACCGATTCGAATGGCAAGACCGTCTTCTGGCCGAACTGTCAGCCTCCGAGCAACAGCCAGCCGCAGAGCGGAAGTCCCCAGCCGCAGAGCCCGGCTCCCGCGCCGGGGAGCAGCGCGGCGAAGAACTTTCCCTACCCGGGAGATGCGGCGAGTCCGAAAACGCCGGGTACTCAGACGGGAGGTGGAGGAGCCGGACCCACGCCGGCCGCTTCACGTTTTCCATTTCCCGGAGATGATTCCAGCGGGGGCACCCGGCCGTCGGCAGCGTCCGTTCCTCCCAACAATGGTTCTCTCCCGGGTTCGGGAGGCTCGGGTTCCGCAGGTTCAGGTTCGGGCGATTCAAGCAGTTCAAGCAGTGATGCCGCACCTTCGGGCCCGCTGGGCAATGGGGATACAGACCCGGCGGCGGCGGCAGCGGCGGCGCGCCGAGCTGCTTGGATGAAGAAAGAGCAGGGCGGGATCGACTTCCACCAGACCCGGGTTCAACGCGAAGTGGAAGATCTGAAAGTTGCTTCGTTTTATGAGGATAGCGGGAACTACAGGGGAGCGTATCTGCGCGCGCGCGATGCGGTTTCGATTGATGACGATGACGCTCAGGCGCACCTGGCTCTGGCGGAGGCGGCGCGACGGCTGGGTAAGCTCGATGAGGCAGAGGCGCAGTACAAGAAGTGCCTCAGTATGGATCCTGTGCCCAAGGTAAAGAAGGCAGCCCAGCGAGCGCTCAGGGAGATGACCCACGGAAGCTAGCGCTTTCTCCGCCCATCTCTTCCCAAACCCTCCACCTTGCCTGGACATCCTCTCCCTGAAAGCCTTGTCCTCTGGGTGGAAGGGAGGGGCCAAGGGCAACTGCTCCCGTGGACTCTATCTTTCAAATTAAGGGTAAAGCCCTTCGTTCCACGGGTCTCTCTCCTGGCTTGCCGCCACCAGGCTACTTCAGGGGACGGAGGAGGAAGGCGGGTGTAC
>JAJYZE010000122.1 GCA_021800195.1 Acidobacteriota bacterium | reverse complement strand
ATCTCCTTGCTTTCTTCCCGCATGCGGCCCAGACATCCTTGCGAAGAGAGGGTCCCATATAGCAAAGCACTATACAACGATGCAGGATCGTCGGCAGTGATGGAAGGTATCATCGGAGAGAAGAGCGGGTCTGATGGAAAGAGGTCCGTCCGGAAGGAGATCAAGCATCGATGGAAAGACCGATCATCGTGACGGGTGGGGCTGGATTCATCGGGCGCAATACGGTGGCGGAACTGAATGCGCGCGGGGAGGACGAGATCATCCTTGTGGATGAACTGGGCAAAGATGAGAAGTGGAAGAATCTGGTCGGTCTTCGGTATGAGGATATTGTCTCGCCGGAGGAGTTCCTCGGGCTTATTGAAGGAGATGCCTTCTGTAATGCGCGATCTGTCATTCATCTGGGTGCGTGCAGTTCCACCACGGAGCAGGATGCAAGCTTCCTGCTACGCAACAACTACCAGTTCACGCGCGTGCTTTGCAACTGGGCGAGGGCCAACGAGATCCGTTTTGTCTACGCTTCCAGCGCAGCCACGTATGGCGATGGGAGCCGCGGCTATGATGACTCTGATGCGGCAACCGGCTTGTTACGACCGCTCAATATGTACGGCTACTCCAAACACATGTTTGATCTTTGGGCGCTGAAGCATCACCTGTTTCACGCAGTTCCGGACCGGGCCCCTGACGCGGCAACCGGAAACATCGTCGGGCTGAAGTACTTCAACGTCTATGGCCCCTATGAGGATCACAAGGGAGATATGCGCTCGGTCGTCTCCAAAAGCTATCGGCAGATTCGCGAAGGCGGCATGGTCCAGCTGTTCAAGAGCTATCGGCCGGAGTACCAGGACGGAGAGCAGATGCGCGACTTTATCTATGTGAAGGACGCGGTGGATGTGACCCTGCACTTTGCCTTGCAACCGGCCGAGGCCCCGGGCGGACTGTTCAACTGCGGAACCGGAAGGGCTCGGACCTGGGTGGATCTGGCGCGGGCGGTCTTTGCGGCGATGGGCGTCCCGCTTGGAATCGATTTCGTAGAGATGCCGTCGGGGTTGCGGGGCAAGTACCAGTACTTCACCCAGGCCGATGACCGCAAGTTGCGTGCGGCCGGATATAGCCGGACGTTTACCAGCCTGGAGGACGGCGTGCGAGAGTACATTACCGAATACTACCTTCCGCAGGAGAAGTGAGCTTTTTGCCTTGTCTTGTGGTTGGTGTTCTCTTGGAGGACGGGACGGGGTATGCTGGCCAATGTGATGCAGAGAAGCAAGAAGACCAAGGTCATCTATCCCGGGACCTTCGACCCGTTGACCAACGGCCACCTGGATCTGATTGCCCGCGCGGCCAAGATCGTGGATGAGCTTGTGGTTGCGGTGCATCGCAACTCTGAGCGCGGAGGGTCGGGCAAGGGCAAGCCTCTGTTCACGTTTCTGGAGCGGGAACAGATGCTGCGCGAGGCCACGGCCGAGATTCCCAACGTCTGGGTAACCACCTTCGACGGTCTGCTGGTGGACTTCGCGAAGGCGCTGGGCGCCAAGGCGGTGTTGCGTGGCATTCGTGCGGTCTCCGACTATGAGTACGAGCTGCAGATGGCGATGATGAACCGCAAACTCGATCCTGAGATCGAGACGTTATTCATGATTCCCGGGGAGCGCTACACCTATGTGAGCTCCCGTCTGGTGAAAGGCGTCTTTGAGCTGGGCGGAGATGTCAGCAGCATGGTGCCGCCCAACGTCGTACAGCGGCTCAAACGCAAGGCGCTGGGAGAGCCCTGAAGAGTCCGGAGGACCGACCTTCAGCGCCCGCCGCAGGAACGTTTTGGGCGAGAGATGATCCGGGCAGCGAGCAGGATGGACTCCCTGTGAACTCCGAAGGTGGGACGGCGCGGCCCTGAGTCGGGGTCGACTGGGTAGGGATAGCCCGAAGCTGTGTAGGCATCCCGAGCGGCCCGGCCGGACAAGGGAGGCCGGCGCGCAGAGCATCCTTCGGGGTGGAAGGCGGGAAGAGGGGCTCGGCTTTTGCTCCGCTATTCAACCCTTTTCCTTCCTGAGGAAATCTGAAAGACTTGAAGTATGACCACTGCTATCGCCCCAAAAGTTCTCACCGATCGGATCAACCGGATTGAAGTTTCCGCCACCATGGCCATCACCGCCGAGGCGCTCAAGCTGAAGGCACAGGGGATTGATATGGCGGACTTTGGCGCTGGAGAGCCCCACTTCTCTACACCGCAGCACATCAAGACGGCGGCGATTCAGGCCATTGAAAAGAACTTCACCCGCTACACCGCGGTGGCCGGCACGCCGGAGGTGCGGAAGGCGATTGTGGACCGCCATTCCGCGGATTTCGGCAGCCGTTACTCGGTGGAGGAGTGCGTCTTCACCACTGGGGGAAAGCTGGCGCTCTTCAACTCGATCCAAGTGCTGGTGGATCATGGCGATGAAGTGATTCTGCCGGTTCCGTACTGGGTCAGCTTCAAGGACATCATTGAGTACGCGGGTGGCAAAGTGGTTTATGTCAAAAGCGACGAGCGAGAGAACTTCCGCATCACGGCGCGGATGATCGAGCAGGCGATTACGCCGCGCACCAAGGCGATTGTACTGAATACGCCGTCGAATCCTTCCGGAGCGGTGGTAAGCCCGGAGGATCTGGAGGCGATCGTCCATCTTGCCCATCAGCGGGGCATTTATTTGTTGCTAGACGAGTGTTACGTGTATCTGAACTACACCGGCAAGATTGTCAGCGGAGCTTCATGGCTGGAGTGCAAGGAGCATGTGGTGGTTCTCGGGTCGCTCTCCAAAACCTACGCGATGACGGGCTGGCGAGCCGGCTTTGCGCTGGGCCCCAAGCAGGTGATCGGGGCGATGAGCAAGCTGCAGTCGCAGAGCACCTCGAATGCGGCTAGCATGGTGCAGCAGGCTTCCATTGCAGCTCTCACCAGTTCGCAGGAGTGTGTGGCCGAGATGCGCTCGGATTACATCCGGCTGCGAGACCGCGTGCTGAGCGGACTGGAGTCGATTCCTGGCCTGGAGTGCACCCGGCCTGAGGGTGCGTTTTATGTCTACCCCAATGTGAGCGCATTTCTGGGCAAAGGCGGCATCCAGACCACCTCTGACTTGGCCGCAAAGCTGCTGAAAGAGGCGCATGTCGTCGTGGTGCCAGGTGAGGCATTTGGCACCGGGGAGCATATTCGGCTCTGTTACGCGGTCTCCAGCGAGGTGATCGACAAGGGGGTCGAGCGCCTGAGAGCGTATCTCGCAAAATTGAACTGAAGGAAGCTTGCCCAGACTGTCTGATCGGAAGTGAACAGGGATGGTCTGAGCAACTTTGGATGGAGGCGTATGTCTTCAGGGACGACGAAGGTCCACCATCCCTTTGCCGCCGTGGTGCTGGCCGGCGGAAGCGGGACCAGGTTCTGGCCGCGCAGCCGCAAGGCTCAGGCCAAGCAGGTTTTGCGGCTGGATGGTGAGCGGAGCATGATTCAGCAGACGGTTGCCCGCCTGGAAGACGTCATGCAAAACGATGCGGTGTGGGTGATCACGAACGATCTGCTCTCTCCTACCATTGAGCAACAGCTTCCAGCGATTCCGCGCGAGCGCATCCTGTGTGAGCCGGAGGCGCGCAATACGGCTCCGGCCTGCGCGTTGGCCGCGTTTCTGCTGGAAAGGGAGGATCCACAGACGGTGATTGGGATCTTTCCCTCAGACCATACCATCGGGGACGTAGCCCGCTTTCACATGATTCTCCGTGCCGGCATCAAGCTGGCCGCCTCCGGCGCCAGGATCGTGGTGCTGGGGGTTCCCCCCACCCGCGCTGAGACCGGCTACGGATATATCGAGCTTGGTGCGGCGGTGCCCCCGACGAGCGTCGGCGGAGAGTCGATTCCGGTGCGTCGGGTGCGGCGCTTCACAGAGAAGCCCGATCGAGAGCGTGCGAGGGGCTTTCTGCGCTCCGGAAACTATACCTGGAACAGCGGCATGTTTTTGTGGAGCGCGCAGACCCTTGCCGATGCCATCCGCGAGCATGCCCCGAAGATGGCGCCCCTGCTGGAAAAAATCGCTGCGGCTTGGAGAACTCCCCGGTTTGAACAGGTATATCGGGAGCTCTACCCGCAGTGCGAGTCCATCTCGATTGACTATGCCGTGCTGGAGCCGCGCTCGGCCAAGGGAGAGCGCGATTCTGAGCTTTACTGCCTGCCCGCGGATTTTGCCTGGAACGATCTAGGAAGCTGGGCGGCGCTGCACGAGTTTCTGGCCGAAAGTCACCCCTGCCCCAACCAGAACGTGATCGATTCGGCCGGCAGCGTGCAGATTGAATCCAATGGCTGTTACGTTTTTGCGCCAGGAAAGACGGTAGCCTTGGTGGGAGTGCAGGATATCGTGGCGGTCGAGACCGGCGACGCGCTGCTGATTACCACGCGCGAAGGTTCGCAGGATGTGGGCAAAGTGGTGAAGGAGCTCCAGAGCCGGGGCAGAACGGATCTGATTTGAATACAGTAGTGAAGTTTGGAACCGACGGCTGGCGAGGCATCATCGCCGATGATTTTACCTATGAGAACGTGCGGGTAGCCGCCCGCGCCATCGCGCTGTATGTGCTGCGGCATGAGACGGCGCAGGCGGGTGTTTGCATCGGATACGATACGCGATTCGGCTCGCGCTCCTTTGCGCGTGTGGTGGCTGAGGTGCTCTCCGGCGCTGGAATTCCCGTCGCGCTCTCCGGCAAAGTGACGCCAACTCCGGAGCTGTCATTCGCTGTGAGGAGCCGCAAGGCTGCGGGAGGGGTGATGATCACCTCTAGCCACAATCCGGCGGAGTGGAACGGGGTGAAGTACAAGGCCAGCTATGGAGGCTCGGGAAGTCCGGCGATCATCGCCGCGATTGAGAGCTACCTGCTACAGAGCCTGCCCGTGGCTGTGACCACAGGACAGATCGAGGAGGTGGACTTCTCGCCCCCCTACATCGCCGCCCTGGAGTCGTTTGTGGATCTGGCCGCAATCCGTCGATCCGGCTATCGCTTCCTGATCGATACCATGTACGGCGCCGGCCAAGGCTACGTGGCGGGAATCTTCGGGCGCGCGGGCATACCGTGCGTGGAGTTTCGCAGCGAACAGAATCCTGCGTTTCCCGGGATCAACCCGGAGCCCATTTTGCCTCACATTGCCGCTACGCAGAGAGCGGTGGTGGCCGAGCGCTGCGATGCCGGGTTGATCACCGACGGCGATGCCGACCGGATTGGAGCCGTGGACGAAAATGGCAACGTCGTAGACGCGCACAAGATCTATGCCGTGATTCTGGACTGGCTGCTGCGCCGCAAGAAGTGGCCGGGCGATGTGACCCGGGCCTTCAATACCACCCGGATGCTGGACCGCATTGCTGCCCGCCATGGGCGCAGGCTGCTGGAGCACGGCATCGGTTTCAAGCATGTGGTGGATCTGATGCGGCAGCGGGAGATTCTGATCGGCGGTGAGGAGTCGGGCGGCGTCGGCATCAGCCGTCACCTGCCGGAGCGCGATGGTCTGTTGAACAGCTTGTTGATTGCGAACGTGATGGCCGACGAACAGAAGACGCTGGGAGAGCTGGTGGCAACCTTGCAGGCCGAGTACGGTGAGCATCAGTATGGCCGAATCGATATGCATATCCCGGAGGAGGTGAAGCAGTCTGCGATTGGCCGCGCGAGCTCCGGGTTGAGGGAGATTGCCGGACGGAAGGTGCTGCGCACGGAGAGGCTGGACGGGATCAAGTTTTTTCTGGAGAACCCTGCCTGTGCGGACAAACCCCACCCGGCCGAGACCTGGCTGCTGCTGCGGGCCAGCGGCACGGAGCCACTGCTCCGTGTCTACTGCGAGAGTTGCAGCATGGAGAGCGTGCGCCAAATCCTGGGGGCGGCCCGGGAGTTTGTGCTGGCGGGGGGCGGAGCGTGAGCCGCTGGGTGCGGCTTGAGGCGGCCGGGATTCTGTTCGATATGGATGGGGTGCTGATCAGTTCCATCGGCAGTGTGAATCGGTCCTGGAGGCGCTGGGCAGAGCACTATGGCCTGGCCGATGCCGCCACATTGTCGGTGCCCCATGGAACGCGAGCCATCGACATCGTCGGCAAACTGAAGCCCGATTTGGATGTTCTGGAGGGGCTGCGCCTGATTGAGCAGATGGAGATCGAGGACGAGGAGGGGGTCCATGCCCTGCCGGGAGTTTGCGCCCTGCTGGAGACCCTGCCCTCGGGGCGCTGGACGATTGTCACCTCGGCGACCTTCCGACTGATGCTGGCGAGATTGAAGGCGGCCGAGCTTCCGGTTCCGGAGCAGGTCATCTGTGCGGAGTCAGTGGAGCGGGGTAAGCCGGATCCGGAGCCGTACCGACGCGGAGCACATCTGATCCGTGCCGTTCCCGGCGATTGCATTGTGGTGGAAGACGCACCCAGCGGCGTCGCCGCGGGCGTTGCCGCCGGTTGCCGGGTGCTGGGGGTGTTGGGAACCCACGAGGAAGCGGAACTGCGGTCCATGGGCGCAAACTGGGTGGTCCGGTCGCTGGAGGATCTTCGTGCCGAGGCTGGCCCGCAGGGCGTGGTCTTAGGGCTGAAGGAGTTTGGATAGAGATCTGTCACGCGGGGGAGACGGGGTAGGGTTGACGCCGACGCGACGGTGAGAGTTGTTCCACAAGCACTGTGCGTCCAAACCGTTCCCCTCCATGGGATGCCGCCAACAGGCAGCGGAGCGAAACAGGCTGAATACGGAAACATTCATCCTGGAAGCGCTCTGGAATCGCTCTGGAACCGCTCCAGCGCCCTTTCGCTCGTGCTGAAAGGGAGCCGGCGCTTGGCCGGCGGACGGGGGGGATGGCCGCCGCCGGCCCAGGAGGACGCTGCAAGGGCTGCTCTGCCTTTGCTGTTTCAGGGTCTTTCCGGTTTGCGTTGCAGCAGAATTTCTTCCACCCGCCGCAGGTCGCCTTCCGTATCCACGCCGATCGTGTCGTGCTCGGTCTCAGCCACATGGATGTCGATGCCGTTCTCCAACAGCCGGAGCTGCTCCAGCCGCTCGCAGATCTCCAGATGGCTGGGACGGAGAGAGGCAAAGCGCTCCAGCGCCGCCTTGCGATAGGCATACAGCCCCAGGTGCTTCCAGTAGGTTGCGCCGCCAGCTGCGTCGCGATCGAAGGGAATCGTGGCCCTTGAAAAGTAGAGGGCCCGTCCGTCCAACGCGGTGACAACCTTGACCGAATTGGGATTGGAGATCTCCTCCGGAGAGCAGCGCACCTTGGGAGTGGTCACCTGCACGTGTGGCGCGGTAAACAGGTCAAGGATCGCTTGGATGTGGCTGGGGAGCAGCAGCGGCTCGTCTCCTTGAATGTTCACGTAGATATCAGCCTCCACCAGGCGGGAGACCGCGTGCAGGCGGTCGGTTCCGCTGGGAAGCTCGGGCGAGGTCATCAGGCAGTTCCAGCCCCGCCGCGAGCACTCCTGGTGTACCTCCAGCGAGTCCGTGGCGACGATCACCTGATCCAGCCCCGCGCACTGCTGCGCCGCGCGATAGACCCAGGCCAGCATGGGTTCGCCGGCTATTTGGCGTAAGACCTTGCGGGGAAGACGGGTGGAGGCCAGACGTGCAGGAATCACGCCTATGATGCGCGGAGTGTGAGAGCTCATGGATCAACTTTCAGATTGGCTTTTTTCTTGAGATAGCTCCGGATGGCCGCCGCAACCACCAGGACCAGCACCAGGCCAAGCAGGACGGCCAGAGCTGAGAGGAGATACAGGATCCAGGGAAGGTAGCACTGCCAGCCGGTGATGCCGGCGCTGGAACTGCAGTTAGGCGCCGGCAGCCCGAGCAGCA
>JAJYZE010000121.1 GCA_021800195.1 Acidobacteriota bacterium | reverse complement strand
GATCCCAAGAGAAGGGGAACGTATGGCTCCGGCTCCAGTGGATCCGAACCCTTCGGGGTGTCCCGTGATCTGTCCCGTTTTGAAGCAGTCCTGGTCAAAGTAAAGCCCATCGGCTACTTCGCCGATATCGGACTACATGCGGTCCGATCTTCTCCTCGCACTTGCCGCCCTTGCGATTCTGCTCTCGCCTCTGATGATCCATGCCTATCCCAGCCGCGAACTTCGCCGCAGGTTACGGGCGCAGAGGAATCGGCAGAGCGAAGAGATACCGCTCTCCGCAGAACTCCCCCAGCGCTCGAATGCTCTTGGAAGGGCGCGGATTCGTCCCAGGAACGCTCTGAAGTGGCTCTTTCTTCAACAGGAGACCGTCCCACCCCGGTCGAGCGGCAAGTAGGCCGGAGACGTTGAGCCAGGAAAAGCTGCTTCCTCCTCACCTTACTGGAGTCGCTCTCGGACCTCGGTACGGCTCAGGTAGAGAAAGAAGAGAATGCTGAACAGGCCGCGGATGAGCAGGAATCCGACGTGCCTCCGGGAGTAGAAGTAGAAGTCGCCGGCGGCCAGTAGAAGAAAACCGGTCGTCACCAGCGACCACCCCCAGCGCCGCAGGCGCAGGAATCCAAAGACCCCAATCGCCATCAGCGTGCAGAGGATGAAGATGCCATCACGGGCCAAGCCGGCTCCGTAGACGTCACGCAACGCCGCCACTGCGTTGAGCGCGGCCAGCAGCAAAAGGTACAGTGCGATGAAGGCCATGCCAGGCAGCATGCCCTTCAGCTCTCCCGCGGGAGTTCCCGGAAGATGACGCGAAGCGAAGCCCGTATCCTGGGCAGCCGGAATTTCAGCCGAAGGCGGGGTTGGCTTGGTCGACTCATCCCGCGTGACGGAATCAGGATCCACGCTGCGGGAGAGAGACTGCGCGGATTGGGGATCGGCTGGGTTCATAAGGCTAAGTTCCGATGCCGCGTCTGGCGATTCGGCGAGCCGAGGAGCGGCTCGACCGGCTTGTGTCTAAAGCGTATGCAGATAAGCCAGCAGATCCCGGGTCTGCTGCGAGTTCATGCTGATGGGCGGCATCAGGCCGTGCCCCTCCTGGAGGGTCATCCGCAGGCGCTCATCGTTGGCTGGGGCTCCGCTGGGGAAGTAGGGCTGTTTGAATACGCCCAACAGCGGTGGACCGTGCAGGGAGTCCGAATCGCGATCGTCGTGGCACTGTGCACAGTAGATCTGGAAGTCCCGATACCCGCGCCTTTGCTGCGCGTTGAGCTGGTTTAGCGGCATGGGCGGGGGCAGAGCCGGGCGGCAGCCGGCAAGCAAGGGGCAGAGAACGAAGCAGCCGCACAGGCCCCACAGGCTGCGACGGGTTGGGTTCATGCGTCCAGTCTCCTCTGCCACCCTTGCCGAGCGATGCGAATCCTACTGAGCATCCCGCTTGAAGACCTGTTCCGCAAAGAAGTTCTCTACCTTGGTTTGATCGGTAAGTATCTCAAAGTAGGCGCTCTTGAGGAGCTGGGCGCGGCTGTCATGTAGCTGCTGACGGATGCTCTGTTGCACCCGCGGGTCGTTGAGATCGCGCTGGCCGGCAGAGTCCTTGCTGATCAGCTTGAAGATGAAGTACGCCACCGGCTTGTGGGTAGTGGCGTCAAACTGCGGAAGAATATCCGTGGTCTGTCCGGGGCTCAGCTTGGTGATAGCCATGTAAATGGTGGGATTGGTCTTGAGCTGGGACTCGGTGATGAAGCCCATATCGCCGCCGTTGGGCGCGGTTTGGGGGTTCTCGGAGAAGTTAGCGGCAAGTTCACCAAAGTCCTCACCAGAGTCGATGCGATTCTTGATCGCCTGAATCTTCTTCTTCGCGTCGGCATCGTTGGCGGCCTTGTTGTTTTGCAGGTTGCCCGCCTGTCCGGTCCCCTGGTCGGTGACCTCGATCTGGGCCAGATGATAGGCAGGTTCGATCAGGTCGAAATCCGCCTTGTGAGTGTTGTAGTAGTTGGTTACATCAGCGTCACTGACGTTGATGCGAGAGTTGATCTCTTTGTTCAGCAGCTTGTCCTCTGTGATGCTGCGCCGAACATCGCGACGGAGCTCATCCAGAGTAAGATTGGAGGCCTTCAGTTTGGCCTGGAACTGCTCCTCAGTGTAGGGGGCCTTCATCTCGGCCAGCTTGGCGTCCACCTCGGCATCGGTTGCAGTCAGGCCCTGCTTGGCGGCCCTCTGATCGATGATCGCCTCAACGATCAACGTATGCAGAATGTTCAGTTTGAGCGAGTCCTCCTGATCCTGCGTGGGCGTCTGCTGCTGGGCATTGGAAGCCAGTTGCGCCTGGTAGGCTTTGCTTATCTCGCTTTCGAAGATGGGATTGCCATTCACCGTGGCGGCCACTCCCTGTTGCGGACCTTTGTGACATCCGGCAAGGAAGACGAGCGCCAGTGCAAGAGGAGAGGCAAGAGAGCGGCGGATCGAACGAAAAGGCTTCAGCATCGGGGAGGATTCCTGGAATCTACGGCTGCCGGGTCAAGAAGGCAGCATGTCAAGTCTACAACTTGCCAAGGTCTACCGTGCGAACGCTGGCAATCGCCGGAACCTGGCGCAGAGTAGCTATCGCCTGATGAAGTGCGTTCTGAATCCGCTTTGCGCCGCCGGTGGGCGTGTCCAGTTGGACAAAGGCGAGGGCATGACCGGGTTCGGTCTTCGCCCCCTCCTCGGCGGAAGCCGAGTCCGCAGCCGGGAAAGGCTTTTCCCGGCCCAGCGCGAAGCTGGCGATATTCAGCCCAGCCTCACCCAGGATGGTGCCGATGCGGCCGATCACGCCAGGTACGTCCTGGTTGCGGAAGATCATCAACGTACCGGTCAGCTCGGCCTCAATGTCGATGTTGTCGTAACGCAGCAGGCGCGGGGAGCGGCCGTGGAGAACGGTGGCCACCCCCGTCCAGAGGCCATCCTGAGCACCGCTGCCGGCTTGCTCCCCAGTCCTGGATCCCGCCTGCCGCGTCCAATGGAGGGTCATGCCCAGGGTCGATCCCGTGCCGCCGGTAATCTGCTCGCGCTTCTCCTCCTGGACGCGGATGCCTCGCTCCGCAGCCGCGGCCATCGCGTTGATGCGGTTGACGCCGTCGGCG
This sequence comes from Acidobacteriota bacterium, assembly GCA_021800195.1. Taxonomy (GTDB): domain Bacteria; phylum Acidobacteriota; class Terriglobia; order Terriglobales; family Acidobacteriaceae; genus Granulicella. The sequence goes on along the minus strand of JAJYZE010000121.1, from coordinate 4,717 downwards.
CCATGCAGGGCGCCCGCGATCGCGGCGTTACGAATCATCTCCGTCTTCAGCGCAGCCAGCCTTCCGTTGTAGGCAAGCGAGATGCTGTCCACCGAACCCCGCGCGGAGCAGGAGTCGCCGGAGCTACCCGCGTGGCTCAGCAACTGCCCAAGCCGGGAGGCCATCTCCACGTAGGGCGCAATCTCGGCGTAGTCCTCCGCGCTGAGCGAAGCGGCGTTCACCGCGTTCTGCACCACCCCCAGCTTGAGGTAGTCGCGGACCTGATTCGCAAGTTGGATGCCGATGGCCTCCTGGGCCTCATCTGTCGATCCGGCCATATGTGGGCTTAGCAGAATCTGCTCCATTCCCAAAAACGGTGAATCCTTTGGAGGTTCCTGGTGGAAGACGTCCAGCGCGGCGCCGGCGACATGGCCAGAGCGAACGGCTTCGGCCAGGGCGCTCTCCACGATCAGTTCCCCGCGCGCACAGTTGACGATGCGGATCCCCTTCTTCATTCCCGCGATCGAGCGCTCGTTGATGAGCCCTTCGGTCTGGGGGGTAAGGCCGACGTGCAGAGAGAGAAAGTCGGAGTTGGAGAAGACCTCCTCCAGCGCCAGCAAGGCAACATGGTTCTCCCGGGCGATAACCGGAGCGATGAAGGGGTCAAAGCCGATCACCTTCATGCCGAAAGCCAGCGCCCGCCGCGCCACCTCCAGACCGACGCGGCCCAGGCCGATGATGCCCAGCGTCTTGCCGCGAAGCTCAGAACCCTGCAAGGACTTCTTCTCCCAGCGCGCAGCGTGCATGCCGGCGTTGGCGCGGATGATGCCCCGGCACATGGCGATCATCAGGGCGAGGGTCAGCTCAGCGACGGCGACGGCGTTGGCGCCGGGGGTGTTCATCACCACGATTCCCCGGCGAGTGGCCTCCTCGGCGTCGATGTTGTCGACGCCCACCCCCGCGCGGCCGATCACGCGCAGCTTGGGAGCGGCGGCCAGCAGAGCGGCATCCACCTGGATGGCCGAGCGCACCACCAAGGCATCGGCATCGGCAAGCTCGGCTGCCAGTCCGCCGGGCGCAATCTGGTCCGCGGTGACAACCTTCCACTCCGGTTCTTTCTGGAAGATGGCGAGGGTGGCGGGAGAGACTTTTTCTGCAAGAACAATCTTCAACGAAGGCTCCAGAGGTGAATTCAAGCAAGCGAAAGCCGGCTTTTGCGCATCTTTTCCAGTGTACTGCGGGATCCCCGCTTCCGTGCGATGATCGACAGGCTGACAGGCTCCGGCGCGAGGGGCGCACTCGCAACGGCCTCTTCCACCACCGGAAACCCCATCGACCACACAGCGGGTGTTTGCCGGAAAAGTCTGCTCACTGACGCCGCGACCGTTGCGCAAAGAATAGTGTTGCGCATCCAGGCCGAAGGCCGTTCGGCCCGCTCCGCCCAAACATCTCCAGACCGCAGACGCGGGGCTTATTTATTTGTCCGGTGCGGATTTTGCCGGCGCCGGGGGCGTTGCCCCTGCGGGGAGATACGGCGGGGGCGGAGTGACGCCTTCAGCGCGCAGGGCCGCGTCGATCTGAGAAAAGACATAATCGAGCGGCAGAGCCCCTTCATACTTTGCGCCGTTGATGTAGAAGGTGGGCGTGGAGTCGACATTCAGAGCGTTGCCGAGGCTGCGCTCCGCGTCGATGAGTGAGGTATCCTGCTTTTTGATGCAGGCGTCGAGTTTGACTGAATCAACCTTCTGCAACGCGCCCTGATCGTGGGTAAGCTGATCCAACTGAGCATAGCTGCGCTCCAGCGTGTGCTGGGGAGTTCCGGCCTTTGGGCCGTCGGCCGCGCTGCCGTTGGCGCCGGCTGGCCCGCCCAGTTTGCTGGTCCCAATGTCATCGTGGTGCTCATGGATGTAATCCACCAGGTTCCAGTACCCTGCCGAGGACTGCTCCGCCATGCAGTTGACGTCCACAGCAGCGTGCATGGCCCAGGGGTGCTGGTCGAGCGGAAAGTCCTCATAGACGATATGCACTTGATCCCCGTAGCGCTGGATAATGGCAGGAAACAGGGTGTTATGGAAGCGAGCGCAGAAGGGGCACTCCAGGTCATCGAAGTTGACGATCACCACCGGAGCCGAAGCCGGACCGCCGCGGAAGGGGCGGTTGGACACTGGGATCATCTTGCGGGGATCAGAGGAGATGTCGTAGCGGATGAACTGGGCCAGAGTCTTGCCGTCGCCGGAGATGAGAAAACTAACCGGACGCGAGGTCTTACCCTCTGCCGTAAAAGTGATGAAGATTTTGTCGTAACCAGGCAGAGAGGCCGGCTGCGGAGCAGAGACGGTGATGGTCGAACCGGGGGGCAGGTCCGCCTTATTGCGCAGCAGCACCTCAACGTTATGCACCATCGCCAGGGATAGCGGAACGCCGACCTTCACCTGGCTCGGCTTAGGGCTTGATGGGGAGTTCTCGACGCTGTTCCCCGAGCTGGTTGAGGATTGAGCATGGCAAGAAAAGGTAGCCAGCAGCGTGGCAAACAGGACCGGAGTCAGGCGATGAGGGATCAGCACAATCTCTCCATTAGACCACCCTCCCCCGGCATGGGTATACCCGCCCGATGGAGCCCAGTGCCCGGCTTGACTGCCCCCCGTGCGATTTGGCAAGACAAAGATAGCTCTTCAGCCGTATACTCCCAACCTTCAGCACAATCTGGACGGCTGGCGATCGCCGCAAAGCTCCTTGGGGCGCGTCGCCATGGAGGACACCATGAAGATTACCGGCACGGTGGATCAGGTACTCAAACACAAGATTTTCAACAAGGTTCTGTTCATCTCTCCAGACCAGACGGTGCGCGACGCCTTGTCCGTCATGGCGGAGTACGATATCGGAGCGCTGATTGTCACCTCTGACGCCAAACTGGCGGGAATCCTCTCCGAGCGCGATTACGCGCGCAAGGGAGTCCTCCCGGGCCACGACTCGAACCGCACCAAAGTCTCGGAGATCATGACCCGCCAGGTCGTCTCCGTCACCCCGCAGCACACGGTCGCGGATTGCATGAACCTGATGACCGAAGGGCGATTCCGCCACCTTCCTGTGCTGGAGGGAGACCGCGTGGTTGGCATCGTCTCGATTGGTGACCTGGTGAAGTGGATCATCAGCGACCAGCAACGCGCCATTGAGACGCTGGAAGGCTACATCGCGGGCGGATATCCGGGCTGAGCGTTCGTCGTAAAACTGTCCGGGTAGCCAGCCGCGCCCGAGGAGAGCTATCCAGCGCCGCCGTCGAAGGTCTCAACAGCAAAGTCCGAGTGATCACCAGACGATCCTGCGGTTTTTGCACCTACAAGGGCATCGAACTTGCGCTCTAACCCACACTTGGACGATTGCCTGAAACGGAAACGACCCACAGATTCTGCTGACGAGGCCAAATTTTTCTTGCGCGCAAGCGCTCCGCCGGCCGCTCCGCCTAGCGAATCACCGCAATTTTGGTCTGTCTTCCGCAGCGCACGGTCAACTCATAGGGGCGCGCAGAGGCATCGATCCACTCCTTGAAGCTCTTCTCTCCGTTCAGAAACACCCCGGCGGTCTTCACCTGCGTCTCTGCCGCGCGCCGGGATTCCTTGATCCCCATGCGGACCAGCAGCCGGGCTACGTCGACGGTTGCGTAGTGGTTCGGGTCCTGTTCCGCCCTCTGCAGCGAGACGGCATCCATGCGGGTGACATCGCGCAACGTAATCTCGACCCGCTCCACATTCTCCGCCACGCCCTTCTGCTGGAACTGGGTGGCCCAGGCCTCGGCGGCGGCATCGGCCGCGGTTGCGCCGTGGAAGTCGGTGGTGATCGCGTGGGCCAGGTTCTTCTTGGCCTGCATGGGATGCAGGCTGCCCCCGGCGACCTCGGCCTGCATGGCGTCGATGCGGGACTGGGGAAGATCGGTGAGGAGGGTCCAGTAGCGCCACATCAGCTCATCGGAGATGCTCATCAGCTTGCCGTACATCTCTGCGGCTGGCTCCTGAATGCCGATGGCATTGTTGAGCGACTTGGACATCTTCTGCAGTCCGTCCAGGCCCTCGAGGATGGGGGTCATCAGGATGATCTGCGGCTTCTGGCCGGCGTCGCGCTGCAGGTCGCGGCCGCGCATCAGGTTGAACTTCTGGTCCGTTCCTCCCAGCTCGACGTCGCACTCCAGGGCCACTGAGTCATAGCCCTGCGCCATGGGGTAAAGAAGCTCGTGCACGTGGATCGGCTGCTCGTCCTGGAAGCGCTTGTGGAAGTCCTCCCGCTCCAGCATCTGGGAGACGGTGAACTTGGCGGCCAGGCGGACCATGCCGGCGTAGCCCAGCTTGTCCAGCCACTCGGAGTTATAGCGCACCTCGGTCTGGTCGCGGTCGAGAATCTTGAAGACCTGATCCTTGTAGGTCTCGGCGTTGCGGTCGATCTCCTGGCGGGAGAGCGGTTTGCGGGTCTGGTTTTTGCCGGTGGGATCGCCGATCAGGGCCGTGGAGTCGCCGATCAGGAAGATGACCGTATGGCCAAGCCGCTGAAAGTGCTTCAGCTTGCGCATCAGCACGGTGTGGCCCAGGTGGAGATCCGGGGCCGTTGGGTCAAACCCGGCCTTGATGCGCAGGGGAGTGCCGCTGCGGCGCGACTCCTCCAGACGCGCCGCCAAGGCCTCTGGCACCGTGGAAGCGACCGGGGGAATGATCTCGGCGGCGCCTTTGGTGATCAGGTCAAGCTGCTCGGC
>JAJYZE010000120.1 GCA_021800195.1 Acidobacteriota bacterium | reverse complement strand
AGCTTCGGGGCCCCACCCAACAAGGCTGTTGTAGGCAAGAACGCCTTCGCTCACGAGTCGGGGATTCACCAGCATGGCGTCCTCTCCAACCCCCTCACCTACGAAATCATGACCCCTGCTTCGGTCGGTTTCACCGGACAGAACATCGTGCTGGGCAAACACAGCGGCCGCCGCGCCCTCGAGCACCGTCTCAGCGAGATGGGACACAAGCTGGCTCCGCAGGAGATCGAAGGAATCTACGAGCGTTTCATTGAACTGGCTGACCGCAAGAAGAACATCTACGACCAGGACATCATCGCGTTGCTGCAAGCTTCAGCCGGTGAAGAACTGGTCACCAACGTCCCCTGACCTGCTCCCGCTGCTGACCGGCTGCGCGCCGGCCACAGCAAAGGCGGGCTTCAGCAGGAGAAGGTCTCCAACCCTCTCCGCAGTCTGCGGTCGAGGAGGCTCAGCCCGCCCCGCGCCGCTGCCAGCCTCGTCGTCTGGCTCGAAGCACTTAAATCCTCTCTGAACGGATCGATCACGCATGAAGCTTAAAATCGCAGTTCTGGCGGGTGACGGCATCGGCCCCGAAGTCACCCGGGAAGCCGTCAACATCCTGCAGGCCGTAGCTGAGGCCGGCGGCCATGAGTTTACCTTCAGCGAAGCCCTTCTGGGCGGCGTCGCGATCACCGCCAAGGGCACACCCCTGCCCCAGGAGACCATTGACACCGCCTTGGACTCCGAGGCCGTACTGCTGGGCGCGGTGGGGGACAACAAGTTCAACCACCTCACGCCGGACAAGCGGCCTGAGTCTGGCCTGCTACAGATTCGCCAGATCCTGGGCGGTTTCGCCAACCTGCGACCGGCAGTCGCCTACCCCGCCCTGGCGGAAAATTCTCCGCTACGCTCCAATGTCACCCAGGGCGTGGACATCCTCTTCGTACGCGAGCTTCTCGGTGGACTTTACTTCAGCCAGCCGCGCTTCTGGAACAAGGAGACCGGCGAGGCTGTCAACACGATGCGTTACACCCGCGACGAGGTGGTTCGTGTCGCCCGCATCGCCTTTGACCTGGCCGCCAGGCGGCGCAAGAAGCTCACCTCGGTAGACAAGGCCAACGTCCTCGAGTGCTCCCAGCTCTGGCGCGCCACGGTGGATTCGCTCAAACCGGAGTACCCGGAGATCACCGTTGAACATCAGTTGGTGGACTCGATGGCCATGCACCTGATGAACGTGCCCCGGAACTTTGACGTGGTCCTCACCGAGAACCTCTTCGGCGACATTCTCTCCGACGAGAGCGGCATCATCACCGGCTCCCTGGGCATGCTGCCCTCGGCCACCATCGGCGGACGCATCAATCTCTATGAACCGGTTCACGGCAGCGCGCCCGATATCGCGGGCATGGGCAAAGCCAATCCCCTGGGCGCCATCCTGACCGCGGCCATGGTTCTGCGCCACTCCGCGGGCCTGGAACAGGAGGCTGCCGCGGTCGAAGCCGCAGTCCAGCAGGTGCTCACCGCCGGTCACCGCACTGCCGACATCGCAGGCCGCAAAGCCGCCGTCAGCACCCAGCAGATGGGCAAGCTGGTCCACGCAGCTCTGGCTGAATCCATTGATCGTAGCCAGTCGCTGCACGCCGTCTGACGCTGCACCCCTTGCGGGGACGCCGCGGCTTACAAGCGGCGTCTCTTGAACGCTTTCTCTTAAACGCTGTGTCTCTGCCCTCATTCTGGTTGCCGCTTCCGGGACCGTTGCAGATCTCCCCTAGAGCCCGCCGCCGGGGATCCGATTCGACCTTCTTCCTATGCGCTTCATCTTTTCTATCGCCGCTGCCCTGCTGGTTCTTCCGGCGACCCGGACGCTGGCGCAAATTACCAGCTCGGACAAGCTGATCGCGCCTCCGCCCCGCAACCCCGCGCAGCAGCAGAGACTTCGTCCCGCTGAGAACTCCTCCGGAGCGCTTCAGTGGCTGTGGCAGTACACCCGTCCGGAGCCCCTGGGCGAGGCTGCCAACCTGCGCGTCGATGCCCGCTTCCAGGCCTTTCTGCAGAGCGCCTTTCCCCAGCCCCAATCTATGTGGGGACCGCCTGGCTCGCAGGAACCCCTGGCCACCGTCATTCCGCTCTTCCTCACCCAGCACGGCCAGGTCACAGCGGCGGACAACCGCTATATCGCCATCGATGGCTGCGTCCCCCACTTCTGTGCCGCCTCCGGCCTGCTCTGGATCGATCTCGGCACGCCCCATCCGCTCGCGGTCTTCGCAGCGGTCAACTGGAATCCCAACGCTCACAGCACGGAACAGTCCCAGGCTAACTACAACCTGTGGCTCTTCGCCTCGCGTCCGATCTCGCCGGATGCCCTGCCCTTTGCGCTCACCGAGGCCATCGCTCACTGGAACATCCGTCTGGCCGCCTCGCACCGTCTGGTCCCACACATCCAGCACGCGCTCGTGGTGGAGCCCGACGGCCGCCTCTTTGCTCTCCACCCGGACCGGATCGGCGCCAACGTGATTGCGCCCCAACCGGAAACCTCCACCTCTCAACCGAACCCCACCCTCCCATTAGGCAGATAGCGAATCAATATGAGCAAATCAACTCCCCACACCATGTTTGAGAAGGTCTGGCAGCAGCACGTGGTCACCGAGCCCGCTGGCGAGCCCACCATCGTCTACATCGACCTCCAGCTCGTCCATGAGGTCACCAGCCCGCAGGCCTTCGAGGGACTGCGCCTCAGCGGCCGTCCCCTTCGTCATCCGGAGCGCCATGTCGCCACCGTCGATCACAACGTACCCACCACCTCCATCGCCGACCGCCTGGTCATTGCCGACCAGATCGCCAACGCCCAGGTCAGCGCCCTGCGCAAGAACTGCGCTGACTTTGGCATCGAACTGTTCGATGTGCAGGATGCGGATCAGGGCATTGTGCACATGATCGGACCCGAGCTGGGCCTCACCAAGCCGGGCATGACCATCGTCTGCGGCGACAGCCACACCAGTACCCATGGCGCCTTTGGCGCTCTGGCCTTCGGCATCGGCACCAGTGAGGTCGAGCATGTGATGGCCACCCAGACGCTGCCCCAGTCCAAGCCCAAATCCTTTCTGATTCAGGTGGAAGGCGGACCCAACGGCTCTCTGCCCGCAGGCGTCACGGCCAAGGACATCATCCTCGACATCATCGGCCGCATCGGCACAGACGGCGCCACCGGCTACGTCATCGAGTACGCCGGCTCGGCCATCCGTGCTCTCTCCATGGAGGGCCGCATGACCGTCTGCAACATGAGCATTGAGGCCGGCGCCCGCGCCGGCATGATCGCCCCCGATGAGACCACCTTCGCCTATCTCAACAGCCGGCGCTTCGCGCCCAAAGGCGCGGCCTGGGATCAGGCGGTCGCCCATTGGCGTTCGCTGGCTACCGACCCCGGCGCCGCCTACGATCGCGAGTTGCACATTGACGCCACCAGTCTGGCTCCCTCCGTCACCTGGGGAACCTCCCCCGGCATGGTCACCTCCATCGATTCCTCGGTTCCCAGCCTCGACCATGCCCGCACGGAGGCGGACCGGAAGTCCTTTGCCCGCGCCTACGAGTACATGGGCATCCGGCCCGGAACGCCCATTCAGGAGATCAAGGTAGACGCCGTCTTCCTCGGCTCCTGCACCAATGGGCGCATTGAAGATCTGCGCGCCGCGGCCAAGGTAGTAAACGGCTATCACGTGGACGGCGCGGTTCGGGCGATGGTCGTCCCGGGTTCGCAGGCGGTCAAACGCCAGGCGGAAGCCGAGGGGCTGGACCGCATCTTCAAATCCGCCGGCTTCGAGTGGCGCGAGCCCGGCTGTTCGATGTGCCTGGGCATGAATCCTGACATTCTGTCCCCCGGAGAACGCTGCGCCTCCACCTCCAACCGCAACTTTGAGGGACGCCAGGGCCGTGGCGGCCGCACCCACCTGCTCTCGCCCGCCATGGCCGCCGCCGCCGCCATCACCGGTCACTTCACGGATGTCAGGAACTGGCGCTTCAAACCTTGAACAGCGGGCGAAGCCCTGAGCGGGACTCCAGCCTTCACCCCACCCAACCCCATCGAACCCACGGATCCAACCCACAGAGAACAGAGAGCGAACATGCAACCCATCAACATCCTCACCTCAATCGCCGCGCCGCTGCCGCTGCCCAACATTGACACCGATCAGATCATCCCCAAGCAGTTTCTCAAGCGCATCGAGCGCACCGGCTACGAAGACTTTCTCTTCTACGACTGGCGGCGCATCCAGGAAGGGCCGGATGCCGGCAAGCCTGACCCCGGTTTCGTGCTCAACAAGCCTGAGTACAGCGGCGCGCAGATCCTGATCGCGGAGCGCAACTTCGGCTGCGGATCCTCCCGCGAGCACGCCGCCTGGGCCATCGCTCAGTTTGGCTTCCGCGCCGTCATCGCCCCCTCCTTCGCGGATATCTTCTTCTCCAACGCCGGCAAGAACGGCATCATCCTGGCTGCGCTCAGCGAGGCTGAGGTGCAAACCCTCCTCGAACGCTGCACCAGCAATCCCCGGTATCGCATCACGGTTAACCTGGAGGCGCAGACCGTCAGTGACGAGCAGGGCTTCCGGGCCGGCTTCCCCATGGACCCGTTTCGCAAGCACTGCCTGCTGAACGGCCTGGACGACATCGGCCTGACCCTGCTGCATGAGGACAAACTCAACGCCTACGAGTCCCAGCGCCGGCATGCATTTTGGCTTGACCCGAAGCCGCAGAACGCTTGAACCGGTCGGGATGGTGCTCTGCCGCTGCTGGCGGCGCCGTCCCGGCAAGCCCCCATCCCCCGCCCCTTTCCAGGGCGCCCAGACAATGGATTTCAGAGAACGGATTTCAGAGGGAACATGATCACCACCGGCAAAACTCACTCCAATGTCCTCACCGAAGGCCCCCACCGCGCCGGAGCCCGCGCCATGCTACGCGGGGTCGGCTTCTCCCCGGAGGACCTGCGCAAGCCCATCATCGGCATCGCCAATACCTGGACCGAGATCGGGCCCTGCAACTTTCACCTGCGTGAGATCTCCGCAGCTGTCAAGCAGGGCATCCGCGATGCCGGTGGAACACCCATGGAGTTCAACACCATCACCATCTCCGACGGCATCACCATGGGCACTGAGGGAATGAAGGCCTCGCTGATCTCGCGCGAGGTCATCGCCGACTCCATCGAACTGGTCACGCACGGCAACTCCTTTGACGGCCTGCTCTGCATCGCCGGTTGCGACAAAAACATGCCCGGAGCCATCATGGCCCTGGCTCGCCTGGACATCCCCGGCATGATGCTCTATGGCGGCTCCATCCAGCCCGGCCACCTTCTCATCGGCGAAGACGGAAAGCCCCTGCCCGGCACATCTCCAGGCACGGCCGGCAAGCAGATCGACATCACTATTCAGACGGTCTTTGAGGCCATCGGCGCTCATGCGGCCGGCACCATCAATGACGCGCAGCTGGAGGCCGTGGAGGCCTCCGCCTGTCCCGGACCCGGAGCCTGCGGCGGCCAGTTCACCGCCAACACCATGGCCATGGCAGGGGAGTTCCTGGGTATCTCGCCCATCCAACTCACCGGTGTCCCGGCCATGAGCCCGGAGAAGAAAGAGGCCTCCCGGCAGGCCGGCCGTCTGGTGATGGAGCTCGTCCGCAAGGGCCTGAAACCGTCCCAGATCATCACCCGGGACTCCCTGGAAGACGCCATCGCCGCAGTCTGCGCCTCCGGCGGCAGCACCAACGCCGTCCTGCATCTGATCGCCATCGCCAACGAATGCAACATCCCGCTCAGCGTCGACGACTTCGACCGCATCTCCCAAGGCACGCCTCTCATCTGCGATATGACCCCTGGCGGAAAGTACGTGGCCAAGGACTATCAGGATGCCGGCGGCAGCCGTCTGCTGGCCAAACGGCTGCTCGACAAGGGCCTGCTGCACGGCGAAACCCCCACCGTCACCGGCCAGACCCTGCGCCAAGAGGCCGCCTCAGCCCAGGAAACGCCTGGCCAACAGGTCATTCACGACTGGTCCAGCCCGCTCAAGAGCACGGGAGGGCTGGTCATTCTCAAGGGCAATCTGGCCCCCGAGGGTTGCGTGGTCAAGGTGGCCGGCCATGAGCGCCTGCATCACACCGGAACGGCTCGCGTCTTTGACAGCGAGGACGCCTGTTTTCAGGCTGTGGAAGCCGGCCGGATCCAACCCAACGACGTCCTTGTGATCCGCTACGAGGGCCCCCGCGGCGGGCCCGGCATGCGCGAAATGCTGGCCGTCACCGCAGCCATTAAAGGCATCCCCGCGCTCTCCAAGACCGTCGCCCTGCTCACCGACGGCCGCTTCTCCGGCGCTACCCACGGCCTCATGGCCGGCCACGTCAGCCCCGAAGCACAACTCGGCGGACCCATCGCTGCCGTGCGTGAGGGAGACACCATCACCTTTGATATCCCCACCCGCAAGCTGAGCCTCAACATTGCTGACGAAGAGATCGCCGCTCGCCTGCGAGCTATCCAGCCTCCGCCTCTCCGCTACCAGCGAGGCATCTTCGCCAAATACGCCCACTCCGTGCGCAGCGCCAGCCATGGCGCCGTCACCACCTAGCCCTCACCACGTCCCACCGAACCGGGGCGTAAGCCCCCCCACCACCGCAACCGCAGCACCAAGCAGCATCACGGAACAAAGCGGAGAGACAGGAGAGAACGCCATGGCTGACAGCATCACCCCAAACCCTAGCTTGACCGGCTCCGAGAACCTGTTGGTCACGCTGGCCGGCGAAGGCGTCACGACCGTCTTCGGATATCCCGGCGGAGCCTAGGCCAGGAAACAGCCAACGCACAGTTATGAGGACTTTGTCCCCAAATTCGAGCGGCGCCGCTCTTTCCAAGAGCGAGGGAGTCATGCACATTACTCCTCCCAGGAGCCACAGATTCGTCGTCCTGGACGCTCTTCGCGGCATTGCCGCTTTGTTTGTCGTTGCATTTCACCTACCCAGGCAGATGACATCTCCACTCTCAGCCCAGGGCCCTTTGGCAGTCGATTTCTTCTTCTGCCTTAGCGGCTTTGTAATTGCGTTCTCCTACGAAGGCAGGCTCGCCAGCAACGTTTCCTTCAAAGATTTTGCGGTCGCTCGTTTGATACGCCTGTACCCAATTTATGCTGCCGGGTCGCTCCTCGGACTCTCTCTAGGAGCCTTCACCGCTCATTTCGCATCCCACCGCGGTTGGTCCTGGGCGTTCTTCTCTCCGTGGGTCTTCTTGACTTTCCTGGCGACATTCCTATGGCCCACCTGTCTTTCGACCGCTAACCACTCGTTCAACTACCCCCTCGACGTTCCGGCCTGGTCCATTTTCTACGAGATCGTGGCCAATCTTGCATACGCTCTGCTCGTCAGACTTCGCTTGTCGCGCACGTTTGTGATTCTCAGCGTCGTTGTGGTTAGCTTTGCTCCACTATTCGAAAGTGTTGCGCTCCGCGGCCGGCCGCTGGATTTTGGCTCCCAGCCGGCCGGGTTCGGCCTGGGCTTCCCTCGCGTAGCTTTCTCCTTCTTTATCGGAGTCCTGGTCCATCGCGCCTATCGTCGACATCATGCCCACACAAAAGAACGCGAGTCGCGATCATTTTCGGCTTGCGTCGTCTCTATGGCGCTGCTGCTCATCCTCAGCGCGCCTCTGCCGTGGATGCGCGCGGGAGTCCCTCAACTTATCGGTGTTGCTGTCTGCTTTCCCCTCATTGTGTATTACGGCACTCGGGCTCAATTGCCCCATGCCTTTGCGCGGTTTGCAACGGCACTCGGCGAACTTTCCTACCCGCTCTATCTATTGCACTTCCCGTTTATTCTCCTGATGAATACCCAGCATTTCCATCGCCTC
>JAJYZE010000119.1 GCA_021800195.1 Acidobacteriota bacterium | reverse complement strand
GGAGTCTCCGGCGCGGCGCTGAACGAGCACGGATGGGGAGCCAAGGACATTGGCTCTGCGTGCGAAGCGTGGAGTTTATAGCATTTTCAGTGTTGATGGGTACACCGGACGGGGCGTGCAGTGGCGTTTTCATTGGGGAAAACGCCCATCGAGGTCGAGGCGTCGCGTTACACCTGCACTGAAAACGCTTTAGCGCAGGAGGCGCGCACGGCGCTCTGCTCCGCATTCAGATCCGCATCGGCATGAGGATATAGCGGTAGCGATACTCCTCGCTGCCATCCTCGGGGCGCATCTGTCCCGCCGACTGAGCGTCTTTGAACTCCATGCGCACCTCACCCTGGACACCGATGGCACGAAGAAACTCCACCAGATAGGAACTGTTGAAACCCACCACGAGTGGGTCGTAGTTATACGGAGTCTCAATGATGTCTTCGCTCTCGCCGGAGTCCGTGGACTGTGCGCTGAGCTTCAGCTCATTCTGTTCCAAGCGGATCTTGATGGCCCCGGAGCGCTCGTCGGCGAACTGGGCGACGCGCTGGATGCTGGCCATCAGATCCTCGCTGCGCACGATGACAAACTTGTTGTTGTCGCGGGGTAGAACCGCTTCATAGTTCGGGAACTGGCCGGTCAGCTTGCGGCTGGTGAGGACGCGGTGATCCACCCGGAAGAACAGGGTTTGATCATCATCGGCGAACTCCAGCGTGGTGGCTTCAGAGCCAGTCAGCAGGCCGGATAGCTCTCCGAGGGCCTTGCGCGGAAGCAGCGTCCGCTTCTCTCCGGAGATTCCCTCCAGCGCTTCGCCAAATCGCTCGATGTGGGCCAGGCGATGGCCATCCGTGGCGACCATGGCCATGGACTCTCCCTTGAGCACCAGCAGAGCGCCATTCAGGGTATAGCGCGACTCCTCGTTGGAGATGGCGAAGATGGTCTTGGAGATCATGTTGGCCAGTACCGGCGCGGAGACCTTGACGCCGCCGGCGGCGGGGAACTCAGGGACCACAGGGTAATTGGCCCGCGCCATGCCCACCATCTTGGTGTTGGAGCGTCCAGAGCGAATCTGAACCCAGTGATTATCCATCAGCTTGAGGGTAATGTCGCCATCGGAGAGAAGCTTGACGTAGTCGAAGAACCTGCGCGCCGGGATCGTGCAGGCCCCGGGCTTTTTCACCCGAGCGGCGCAGGAGGTGCGGAGGGACAAATTCAGGTCAGTCGCTGTAATCATCAGCCGGCCGGCACCCAGCTCGTCCACTGTGGCTTCAAAGAGAAAGTTGGAGACGATGGGGATGGTGGTCTTGCGTTCCACCACCGACTGCGCGGCGGTGAGTTCGCGCAGCAGCTCAGCGCGGGAGACGGTGATCTCAAGGTTACCCGTAGGCACAGTTTCCGGGGTGACGGCGGCGGTAGACACGATGGCGAATCTCCCTTGCTCGTGCTCGACCAGGGCGATCAGGGCGACGTCGGACAGGGTCCGTCTCCCTCCCGCAGGTTTCCTGGGAGCAACACCCTGATTCTAGGTTGTCCACGGGGTTTCGCGCGAGAGCCACAGCCTGTGAATTTCCAGGTTGCTGTTGTGGTCTTTGAGCCGCCCGCTCACGCAGGCCGGAGCGAGCCTGTGGAGGCACGGTTTTACGGCGGAGGGAGAGTGCTTCTACAAACAGATTAAAAGAATAGATATTTCTCGCAGTAACCGTCGTTGGGGGTGGAAGAGTGGATAAGTACGCCAAAACCGCATGAAGACTGGCTGGGATGAGGGTACAAGGTTTCTAAAACCGGTTCCAAAGAGGAAGTGGAGTTTGGAAAGCGGGATCAGGGAAGGAGATTTCGAGCGGGTTTTCCCATCTACCCACAGATGGCTGGCTGTGGGGGTGAGCGAAAGGCGGGATTTGTGTGGGGAGTCAGCGCAAAACCGCATAATGACTGGATTGGGCTCAGCGGCAGTTTTCGACAGGATAGGGACAGGCATGAGGAAATGCCGGTTCTGATGGGTTGGAAAGGGGGCTGGGTGGCGGCCAGGGATGGCTGCGGTGCAGGCGTCGTCAGAGATGGGAGAGCGGAGGTTTCCGCAACGGAAGAAACCAGCTTGGCGCTGACGGAAGGCCGGGGAGATTGGTCTTGGTTTTGGCGGGGAAGCGCCTGACTGAGTCGGGACGGCGCCCAGCGGGGAGGAAGACAAGAGAGGCGGCGGACCTGATCCTGACGGGAAAGGCCCGCCGCGCTGGTTCGCAGATGCGGTATTGCCCCGAGGGCGGCCTTCAACAGTAGCCGGAGGGAGAGCGGCGCCGCGGGCGGTTAGGGCTGCCAAAGCGGTCATGCGGACGTTCGGCCGGGATGCGATAGCCGGCCGGATAGAGCACGACGAAGCGGCGGGGGCCCTCACCGGAGCTTGCGGTCTGCAGTCCCGAGTCTTGCAGGAAGAGATGCAGCATGCGGCGCTCGCGCGAGTTCATGGGCGCAAAGCGATAGGGTTCGCCGGTCTCTTCCACCCGCTCGATGGCCTCTTCGGCAGCCTCGCTAAGCGCCCTGGCTCGGGATGCTTTGTAGCCGTTGGCGTCAAAGGAGACGCGATCGTGGTCCTCGGGCTCCAGGCGCAACATCTTGGCGGCCACATGCTCCAGCGAGCGGAGAAGCTCGCCGTCGTTCTGCAGCATGAGGTCGGCGTCCGGTCCCTTGCACTCGACGTAGATATCGCGGCGCTCGAATCCGTCCGGGTCCATGGCCCCGGCTCCAGCAGTAATACGGTACTTCAGCCGAAGGCCACCGGTGGTGGTCATCAGCCGCATCAGGGTAGCTACCTTTTCTGCAGCTCGTGCTAGATCATCCATGACAACCTCAGATCCTCATCATCAAAGTTAGGTCCTCAATCAAGGGAATGCTGGTCGAGAGACAGACCGGAGAGAAAAAGAGATGCAAAGACAGCAGAATCGATCCAACTCGTTTCAAGGCGTTGTGAAGAGGATCTTCCAATAGTGGGTCTATGGCGTCCTCCCCTTGGGTTTCTGAACAGCTTGCATCCGATCCAAAAGACAGGCGGAGGGGATGCGTGGATTTCGATGCCGGCTAGCGGCGGCCCTGGATGGTTTTTACGCCCGGTTTGGGTGCAGCCGCCTTGCGTCGGGCGCGTTTGGCGGCGATCTCGCGCATCTCTCGTCCCATAGAGGTCTGGTTCATCACCAGTTGCGTGACGATCATCACGATGTTTCCGACGTTCCAGTAGAGGGCCAGGCCGGAGCTGTAGTTCCAGGTGAGGTAGCCGGAGAAGGCGGGCATGATAAAGGCCATCATCTTCTGCTGCTGCGGATCGACTCCGGGCGAAGGGGTGTAGAACTGCGCCAGGAAGGAGGTGGCAACCATCAGGATGGGAAGGATGTGATAAGGGTCAGCCGCGGCGAGATCCGGGAGCCAGAAGAAGTGCGCCTGGCGCAACTCGACCACCTTGGTCATCATGGTGAAGAAAGCGAAGAGCAAGGGGAGCTGAATCAGGGAGGGGATGCAGCCGCCCAGCATGCTGACGCCGTTGGCCTTCTGCATGGCCATGATCTCGGCGTTCATCTCACCGGCCTTGGGGTCCGTCGGCTTGGGATTCTTGTACTTGGCCTTGATGGCGTCGATCTGAGGCTGGATGCGCTGCATCTTCAGTGCGGACTTCATGCCCTGCACGCGCAGCGGCAGCAAAACTGTGTAAATGAGCAGGGTGAAGAGGACAATGGCCCAGCCCCAGGAGTAGTTGTTGGGCGTGGCGTGGCGCGGAGCGATCCAGGAGTGCACCATGCGCAGTCCCAGGAAGAGGTACTTCCCGATGGGGCCGAAGAAACCGAAGTCCAGCAGCGGTTCCAGATTACCGCCGTCGGCGGTGTGGACGTTCTTGAGGATGTTGATGGCCTTGGGGCCGACGAAGAGGCTGGTCTGATCGTGCCCGGTGATGGATCCCAGCGCAGCTCCCAGCACGGGCAACTGCTTAGCGGAGACGGTGGGTTCCCCGGCCAGAAGGCTTGGCCTGACGACGGAGATGTCCACCATGTGATCGAAGCCGACCAGGGTCGCGTCATCCGGGTGGTCAGGCAGGAAGACAGCTCCGAAGTACTGGTCGCTCATCCCGGCAAAGCTGAACGGGCCGTTGAGGGTGTTGCCGTTGGAGATCTTTTTGAAGGCGAGGTGCTGGACCTTTCCGTTGGAGTCACTGTCGATCTGCGCTCCAGCGTAGCCGATCGGAGTGTCCGTATCCCCCAGCCCGGCCGGCCAGGCCAGCAGAGCGCGCACAGGCACGCCGTCGCGCAGAACCTCTGTGTCGGCGTGGATCACGTAGGTGTCGCCAAAGGTGAAGGTCTTGGTGACAGAGAGATTGCCCAGCGCGTACTTGAAGGTGAGCGTGGCGGGTGCCTCCAGCTTGCCGCTGGCCGAGGCCACGTAGAGTGCGCCGGCCAGTTGCTGGTTCAGGCCGTCGTCGTAGGTGTAGAGAGAGAGAGGAAAGCCGAAACGGCGGGCTGCTCCCTGGTGGACGATGTCCAGCGGATGCCCGGCGTCGTCCTTATATTGCTTCAGGATCCAGGAGGTAACCTGACCGCCTTGATTGGAGAAGGTGATCCGATAGAGCTCATTTTCCACCACGGTGCTGGTGACCTGCGAGGCGGCGATTTGGGTGGCGGCAACGGTGGAACCGGCGACGGCTTTGCCAGGGGAGGCGGGAGTAGCGGCCCTGGTGGCTTGGGCAGCGGGAGCCGTGGCCGGCGGCGAGGAAGGGTGCTGGGGGACGACGGGAGGGTTGCGCTGCGCGCGCCAGTACTGCAGGCCGAAGATGACGCCGAGCATGACGATCATCATGACCAGGAAGGCACGATTATCCTGGCTTCCTCCCTGATTTGGATTCCGAATCTCTGGCAAAAGAACTCCTGCTCTTTCTTCAATGGCCGGTCTGCACGCACGGCTGGCTTTCTTCCAATGGTAAATGGTGTGAGCGACGGTTGGGCCGCGAAGTGAGCTACGCGCGGAGTTAATGGGGAGTCTTCTGCCGCGCGCATCGAAGGATTGGCGGCTGGTTCCGGTTGAGGGTCCGGTGCCGGCTCCGGGAATGGCTGGGTGCGCATTTCCCCGGAGAGAAGCTGAGCGAGTCGCCTGCGGACACTGCGGCTGGTTTGCGAAGGCGTTCCGGCATCTGGCGCCCGGCGGCAGCGGCTGGAGGAGATCGTCTCGCCCATTTTTTCCAACGGACCGGTCTTTCAAGGGACGGGGTCGTGACCGCCGCGGGCGAAGGGGTGACAACGCGCCAGACGCCGCAGGGCCAGCCAAAGGCCGCGCCGCCATCCGTGGCGGCAGACAGCGACGTAGGCATACTCGCTACAGGTGGGAAGGTACTTGCATTGGGCGGGGAGGACAAGGTTCCACCCCGGTGAGAGGACGTGCTTGTACAAGCGGAAAAGAGCGTAGGCGATGCGTTCACGGCGCGCGCCCGCAGGAGGGTCTGTCATGAGCTTGTGGTCCGGTTGCGGGTCGAGGCGGCGGGCTGAGCCGATGCGGCTTTCATCAGGTGCGCCGGCCGCGCTGCCTCCGTTAGGCCATGCGGCCGGCCGGGGCGGGCTGTAGGTTCACAATGGGCCGCAACGTCGGCGAACAGAGCGCCGACGGCGCGCTGCAACTGAACAAAATCCAGATTGATGACGCAGCGACGGGGATGTAAAACGACGTCCACCGCCGCGGTCAGCCGAGGCAGCGCACTGCGAATGGCGGCGCGCATGCGGCGCTTGATCCGGTTGCGATCGACGGCCTTGCCGAGCGCCTTCGGAACGGTGAGGCCGATGCGCGGGCCGGTCGCCACCGCCTGCCGATCGCCCTGCCGCAGCCAATAAAAACAGGTGATTTGTTTGCCCAACTGGCGGCGTCCGGATTGATAGACGTGTTGGTAGTCGGCGTGTTTGGTCAGGCGGTGCGAGTTGGGCGCGATGGGCATGGAGACAGGCTCGGCTTCCGCAAGACCAGACGAAGCCGGGCCGAGGAAAAGCGATTGGCTGTGCGGAGGGGCTGCCCTGACTGCGTCCTCGGCAAGGCATCCGGAAAGTCCGGGGAGGACAGCGAAGTCCGGCAAGTACAAGAGAGCAGGAACTCCGACAGATCGGAAGCAATTCAGAAGATCCGCGAAGCGCGAGATCTGAGGGGCCTGGGAGGCTGCTTTTGAGCCCGGATGCAGGACCCTTCGCGAGCCTGGTCTTCGCCCGGTCGAGGCGCAGGCTTCCTGGCATGAGGGCCCTGGCAGCGCCGGCCGGCTGCCGCCACCCCTCGACTAGCAGCAAGCTGCTAGTCGCGATAGCCCGCGGAGACGGCGATCTTGTGGCGGCCCTTGGCGCGGCGCCGGCTGAGCACGGCGGCTCCGGCCTTGCTGGCCATGCGAGAGAGGAAGCCGTGGACCTTGCTACGGCGGCGGCGATTGGGCTGAAACGTGCGCTTGGGCATCGACTTATATCCTGTTGCAAAAGATGTACGCCTAGCCGGTGATCCAACGCGGCAGGCTGGAGGCCGGAGAGGGCTTGTTGCGAAGCTCTTGGCCCCGAAGTTGTCCCGGGACTGTTCCGGACCGGGCAGCGGATGGGGCGTTGGACCCCGCATGGAGCTGCCTCCGAGCCGCTGAAGAATCTGCTTGCGGGGGAGGGCGCGGGCGGTAGGAACCCACCCCGGAGATCTTCTCCAGAAGTGGCCCAGAAGCCGGGTAGAATCCAATTTCCGAGTATACCTGAGGGGAGAAAAACCGGCAACGACATCGAGACGAGCGGTGGGTGCAAGGCGCCGAGGAGATCGGTCAGTGAAGCCCATTTCAGGATTCTTCACAGTGCATGGTGCAACTGGCGGGAAGTTTCCGAATTTGGCGAAATTCGCTTGCCAGCGATGCCCGGTTGGCATGCTAGTATCGAATCCGTTCTGTGATATTGAACGAGACTCGCGGTTGATCTTTTCTCTGGCGAGCCGGCAGTGACGACACTCGTCCGGCGCAAAGCAAAGCGTCGGACTTCAACAGCATTGCCAGTGGTACAGAGTTCGCGAGAGCCTCGCGGATCAGGATCTCCGTTGTCTGTTTGGCGTGCGATTTGGCTTTTTCCGGGTCAGGTTGTTGCAGTTCCCTTGTACGGTTTGCCGAATGGCTGTTTTCATCTTCCGTCTGAATCGCCGGCGAACGAAGGTTGTTCGGGGGTAGAGTTGGGCGGAGGCAAGAGAGAGTAATCGACGATGTCCTATGTTCCAGTGCCGGCGGCTGTGCTGAACCAATGGGTTCGGATTCTGGGCGCGCTTGAGAAAAAGATCAATCGCCAAAGCTTTGAGACCTGGCTCAAGCCAACTCGCTTCTCCCATGTCAACGGGCGCGTTCTGCATGTGAGGATTCCCTCCGAGGAGTTTCAGCATATTGGGGATCGCTACGGCGATCTGATCAGTGAAGCGATTGACAATCTGGGTCTGGAGATCGATCAAGTGGTCTTCCAGGTGCCTCCGCAGGAGGCGCCGGCGCGGGTGCGGGAGGATGGCGGGTTTGCTCCCCAGCCCAGTCACAGCCTGAACGCTCCACGCCGCGGCAACGGAGCCGCCATGCCTGCCGGGCCGGAGCAGGCGCGTTTTGACTGGAATACGGCTGCTCAACTCAACCCGCGTTACCAGTTTGACTCCTTTGTGGTGGGCAGCGGCAATCAGTTTGCTCAGGCCGCGGCGCAGGCCGTGGCGGAGCGCCCTTCCAAGGCGTATAACCCGCTGTTTCTCTACGGCGGCGTGGGCCTGGGCAAGACGCACCTGATGCAGGCCATCGGACACCTGATCAAGGCTCGCAACGCGATCGCCTCCGTGAGCTACGTCTCCGGTGAGAAGTTCACCAACGAGATGATCAACTCGGTGCGCTATGACAAGATGACCGGCTTTCGCGACCGTTACCGGTC
>JAJYZE010000118.1 GCA_021800195.1 Acidobacteriota bacterium | reverse complement strand
GCGCAGCAGTGGACGGAAAGATCCAGGTGCCTGCGGGGGAGTACTTCGTGCTGGGCGACAACCGCAATGACAGCGAGGACAGCCGCTACTGGGGATTTGTGCCCCAAAGCCAGATGGAAGGCCGCCCCCTGCTGGTGTACTTCACTCTGCCCCTGTCTGCCAGCGCCGATCATCTCTCGCTGCTGGGGCATTTGCGGCAGATTCTGCACACCGGTATGCGCAGTTGGAGGATCCTGCGGTAAAGTTTCGATAATGCCGGCGCTGCTGCGCGGCTCGGATTGTAGGGAGAGTACAAGTGCGCCCAACCCAGGGGGATGCTCGCCAAGGGGTCCAGGAGGGCTCGCCGGGACCGGCGGTCGCCCCACGCAGGGAGGAGACTCCCCTGGAGACCCTCTCTTCGCTTTGCGCCATGCTGGCGGCGTACCTGTTTGTGATCGCCTTCATCGCGCAGAACTTCCAGATCCCCTCGCCATCGATGATTGACACCCTGCTGGTGGGCGATCATCTGGTGGTAGACCGCCAGACGCCGTCGCTCTCCAGCCGCTGGACCCCTTTTCTGGCTGCCCGGTCGGTGCGCCGGGGCGACATCATCGTCTTCTACAAGCCGCACAGCGAGACGCCGGGCCTGATCCTGGTCAAGCGGGCGGTCGCCATCGCCGGTGACCGCATCCATCTGCGGGACGGGTCGGTTTGGGTGAATGGAGTTCGGCAGGCTGAACCCTATGCCGTGCAACCGGCGGGCAATGACCAGGTTCCCTACCGCGACGACTTTCCTTCCGATCTATCGGGAATGAAGCGGTGGGCGTCGAGCGACCTGGCAACGCGGGATCTATGCCAGAACATACAGCCCGTAGACCCCTGCCTGGCCCAGATCGCCATCGATGAGCGCGCCTTGAGCTGGGTGCAAGAGATACCGCAGCACCTCCTGGGAGGCGACCTGATCGTGCCGCCTGGGGATGTCTTCGCAATGGGAGATAACCGCGCTGACAGCCTGGATAGCCGCTTCTGGGGGTTCGTTCCCGAGCAGAACATCCTGGGACGACCGCTGTTTGTCTACTGGTCTTTCCAGGTTCCGCAAAATCAACCTGAAACGGCCAGTCTCAGCGGCCAACTTGCCGCCGTGTTTTATGAGGCGCGGCATCTGTGGGATGGAACCCGCTGGAGACGGACCTTTCACGTGGTCCGTTAAGGCTGCTTTTCGTGTGGTCGCATGCCCTCGCCTTCGCCTCTGCGGGCGTCTCCCCCCAACGCCCTGAAGTCCATCCCAGGGGATAGGCCACAGGATCGCGAGGAGAGCCGGGCTGTCCGGCACCGAAATCGAAGCGGCGCAGGCCGTCTGGCGCTGGCGGCGATCTTCTCGCGAGCCTTACGCGCTCTGGGCCGCCTTGCCGGTTCCGGGAGACGTCCGACCGGAGATTGCGCTACACTCGCAGTTTCTCAGCAAGGTACACTGGCTATGCTCCCGGCGTTGGAAGATTGAATCGGGTTGGGCGGATCGAACCGGCGTACAAGGGGCCAGGAGAGCAATTCTTTGAGCAGCGAGACGGCGGCCCAGACGATGGCGGAGAGAATCCCGGCGAACCAGGAGGTAGCGGAGACGCCGTTGGAGGCGCTGGCCTCGATATGCACGATCCTTGCGGTCGGCCTCTTCGTCTTCGCTTTTGTCTTTCAAAACTTCGAGATTCCCTCTGGATCGATGGAGAACACGCTGCTGATCGGAGATCATGTCGTGGTGGATCGAGAGACGCTCTCGCCGCCCACGCAATGGGCTCCGTTCGTGCATTACCGTCCCGTGCGGCGGGGTGACGTGATCGTGTTCATGAAGCCCAATCCAGAGACCCCGGACCTGATTCTGGTGAAGCGGGCCATCGCTCTCCCCGGCGACCGCATCCATCTGCGCCATGGGGTGGTCTACATCAACGGTGTGGCGCAGAAGGAGCCGTACGCCCTGCAGCCCAGCGACGACGGCAATCCCAACCACGCCTATGAGCCGTTTCGCGACGACTTTCCTTCGGTAACTCCGGGGCCGGATGAGCAGGTCACCGAGTTGTGGCGGGAGGAGTTGCCCGAACACATTCAGGGGGATGACCTGGTGGTGCCTCCAGGACATGTCTTCGCCATGGGGGACAACCGCACCGAGAGTCTGGACGGACGTTATTGGGGATTTGTGCCGGAGAAGAACATTCTGGGGCGGCCATTGTTCGTTTATTGGTCGTTCAAAACCCCTGCCGACCAGGAAGACAAGACCTCCGTCGGCGATCGGGTCAGCTTTATGTTCCATGTCCTCACGCACATCTTTACGGACACGCGCTGGAGCCGGACCTTCCACGTCATACGGTGAACCGGCAGGCATGCGAGGGCGATGACAAAAAGTTCGGTGGAAGCCGCAGGCGGCTTGAGCACAGAGGGTACGAACGAGACGTTGCCGGCAACTCACGCCCAGCCGGGGAAGACCCGGGGGCGGAGGTGGGTTTGGTTGTGCGCTTTCCTTGCCGTGCTTCTGCTGGTCTTGACCCCCCCGATGATCAACGTCAACCGGCTACGGCGGCGCATTGCGGAGAGTATCGGCCGCAGCCTGGGACGCCCCGTGCATCTAGACGGCGTTACCCTGCATCTGCTGCCTGTGCCCGGTTTTTCGTTGCAGAATCTGGTGGTCAGCGAAGATCCGGCGTTTGGGGCCGAACCGACCATACGCGCCAATACGGTGGATGTGACGCTGCGCCCCAGTTCGCTGTGGCGGCGGCACGTGGAGTTTTCCAGCATCTCGTTTGACTCCCCCAGCGTCAATCTGGTGCGCAATGCGCAGGGACAGTGGAACCTCCAGAGCCTGCTGATGCATGCGGCTCAGGTCAACTCGGCCCCCACCGCGCAACGCAAGGCGGGGCCAGAGCCCCGATTCCCGTATATCGAAGCCAGCGGGGCGCGCATGAACCTGAAGCTGGGAGCGGAGAAGACGCCGTTCTCGCTCACCGATGCCGACTTCGCGCTTTGGCTCAGCTCGCCCCAACAGTGGCGCGTGCGCATCCAGGGCACTCCCACCCGCACCGACAGAAACATCTCGGACCCGGGAACCATCAAGCTGGAGGGTTCCTTGCGGCGCGCCTCCACCATGGCCCAGGTTCCCCTGGACCTGACGATGAGCTGGGAGGGAGCGCCCTTGGGCGAGGCCAGCGTCCTGTTGTCCGGCGCCGATGCCGGCTGGAGGGGAAATTTAAGTGTGGCGGCGTCTCTCTCCGGAGCCCTGAGCGCAGCCAGACTCAGCACGGCCATTCATCTGGAAGATCTGCGCAGAGCGGACTTTGTCCCCGTAGAGACCCTCGATGTGCAGGCAGACTGCGCGGGGAGCCTCGACATCACTACGGCCGTCTTGCATCTGCCCACCTGCAGCGTGCCCACCCCACGGCTGGAGGGAGCCAGAACCCAGGGCCGGGTGATGGTTGGAGCAGCCAGCCTGAGCCTGGAGCCGCTCGACCTGCGTCGTGCCGTCAACCCGCGCCTGGTGATGGAGGGGGTCCCGAGTGCATGGCTGCTGGACTGGGCGAGGCTTTTCTCCCAAAGAATACCCCCTGGAGAACGGCCGGGGGGTGCGATGGCCGGAAGCATCCTGCGGGCTGCGGTGCAACCGAAGGCCCGCGCAGGAGTGCGGGACGGAGACGCCGTCAGCCGGAAGCGCCGGCGGCAAACCGGCCGGCAAGGAGCCGGTTCCAGCCAATGGCAAGGAACTTTGCTGGATCAGATCGTGGGCGTGCTACCTTGGAAGGGGGCCAGGAGCGATCAGGCTGTCCATCCGGCCACCTGGACAGCCGAGACCGTCGAGCCCCAGGGGACAGCTGCTTTGGTGCTGTCTCCCATGGCGCTCACCCCGCCCGGCAGGACGCTCCCGCTGCTGTTGAGTGGAGCCGTCACCCGGAGTGGCTACGCGCTGACGCTGACCGGGACTGTGACCGGAGCCGAGCTGACCGCCCTGCGCGCTCTAGTTCCTCCTTTGGGAGACGGGCTTCCCGAGGCGCTGAGCGAACCTCCGGCCAAAGGGGCTGGCCCCGCCGCGCGAGCGTTCAAGATGGATGTCACCTGCCGGCGCCCCTGGGGCGGGGCGCAGACCTGCTCGACGAACCGGCTGAAAGCGGCACGGCGGAGACGGCGATCGTGAGGTATGGCCGTTCGGTCCGCTTGGCTGGCCCTTGGCCTGGAGCCCGTTGTTCTTGACGGCGCCCTTCGCCTCCGGTATTCTGAAAACTCGCGCAGTCTCGCGTCTGCACCGTCGTGCGCTCGATTTTCGGGCGATGAAGAAGTTGGCAGAAGCCAGACACCGAGGTGAGTCCACTCGATGCGGGGCAAGCTGAGACCTTTTCGGGCAGCCTGTCGTCCCATCGCAGCGCGCCCACTCCCCAGCTTCCTGTTGTCTGTTCCCGTAGCCTGTCCGGCCGTCGGTTCCAGACCCCCGGGGCTCTGTGCGCTCAACCGCAACTCTGGCTTTGGTCTGCGTGGAGAGGGTCTCCGCGCCGTTCTTTGCCGCAAAACTCATGGCTGCAACTCTCTTCGCGCTTCAAGCCGGGCAGTCGGATCGACGAAGACGGCAGAACCAAGGAGCAACTTTGATGAATCTCAATCGGACGACAACAATCCCCAGCGGCAAGGACATCCAGCGCAAGTGGTTTGTGGTCGACGCCAGCGGTCAGACGCTGGGCCGTCTCGCCTCCCACGCCGCCGGCGTTCTGGCCGGCAAGCTGAACCCGCTTTATACGCCCTACCTTGATATGGGCGATCATGTCATCGTCGTCAACGCCGAAAAGATCCGCGTCACCGGCATGAAGGCAGAGAACAAGCTCTACCGGCGATACACCGGCTTCCTGGGTGGCCTGCGTGAAGAGAGCTTTAGCAAGCTGCTGGCGCGCCGCCCGGAGAAGATTGTGGAAGAAGCGATCAAAGGCATGCTGCCCAAGGGCAAGCTGGGCCGCCAGATGGCTACCAAGTTGAAGGTATACAAGGGTGCCGGCCATCCCCATCGCGCACAGCAGCCGGTGGCTCTGGAAGTTCGTGGTTAGGCTTTTGCGGCGCATGCCGGCCGCGGCGAGGCCGATCGGGATGGCACCGCCAGGCCGATCGGAAACGCCAAGCGAAGCGGATTGTGATTTTCAACAGGATTGAGGACTCGAGGACCCATGGCAGACCTGATTCAGTATTACGGAACCGGACGGCGCAAGAGCGCCATCGCGCGCGTCTTTCTTCGCCCCGGTTCGGGTAAGTTTACGGTGAACGGCAGGGAGTTTGAGCAGTATTTTGTGACGCCGGCGCAACGCGCCGCAGCCCGGCTTCCCTTTGGCATCGCCGACATCAACGAGACCTTCGACGTGGTCACCACAGTCAAGGGCGGTGGCGTGAACGGCCAGGCCGACGCTGTCAAGCTGGGCATCGCGCGGGCGCTGATGGAGTTCAATGAAGAGTTGCGCAAACCCCTGAAGACGGGTGGGATGGTCACACGCGACTCACGCGGCAAGGAACGCAAGAAGTACGGCCAGAGAGGCGCTCGCGCTCGCTTCCAGTTCAGCAAGCGCTAGAGATCTTTCCGTGCGGTGTAGACCGGTGCCCCGGCTTCGGAGACTCCATCGGCACGGAAAAGCCATGAATCGCTGATGGGCTCGCCGCAGTTCTGCGGGTCCGGCAGGGCCATCCCGGCAGCGTTGGGCTCTCGCCACTATCCGGCGAGCTCCAGCTCGGGACCCGTTTTTGTGGAACTGAGGTTTTGGTTCGACCCTTCACGTTCGCTTCACCCACCGGCAGCGCGCTGGTGGCCGGAACTCAATCTCCCTTCGGGGATCTCAATCGCTTCAAGAAACAACATTCAGCCACGGCGTCATGCTTTGCCAGGACGCCGCCCACCCGACCGGATGGGATGCGGGATGCTTGGCGGGTTCACCGGCGTTTTCCGGTTGACCTGGGAAACCGGAAGCGATGCCAACCACAAGGAGCCTTTTATGGCCAGCATTACGATGAAGGAACTGCTCGAAGCCGGTGTCCATTTTGGCCACCAGACCAAGCGCTGGAACCCCAAGATGAAGGAGTACATCTTCGGCGAGCGCAATGGAATCTACATCATCGACCTGCAGAAGACGCTGAAGATGTTCAAGGAAGCGTCCAAGTTCGTCACCGATCTGACCTCGACTGGAAAGCTGATTCTGTTTGTGGGCACCAAACGGCAGGCGCAGGACGCCGTTGCCGAAGAGGCCAAGCGCGCCGGCATGCCTTACATCAACAGCCGCTGGCTGGGTGGCCTGCTCACCAACTGGGTCACCGTACAAAAGTCGGTCAAGCGCCTGGCGGAGCTGGACGAAATGTCTACCGATGGCCGCTATGAGCTGCTGACCAAGAAGGAGGTCATCAAGCTGGAGCGGGAGCGCAAGAGCCTGTCGACCAATCTTGCCGGCATCAAGAATATGAAGCGTCTGCCCGATGCGATCTTTGTCATCGACTCTAACAACGAGGCGATTGCCGTGGCCGAGGCGCGCAAGCTGGGTATCCCGGTGGTAGCGGTGGTGGATACCAACTGCGATCCGACCGTGGTGGACTACGTCATCCCCGGCAACGACGACGCGCTGCGCGCCATTCGCCTGTTCACCACCAAGATTGCGGATGCCGCCTATGAGGGAACGCAGTTGATCTCCGACAAGGCATTCTCCGAGGAGTATGCCGAGGTACGGCCGCTGGAGAGCGAGTCTCAGTTCATCGGCGAGGACGGCGAGGAGATGTTTGCCGTGCATGCCTCCGCCGGCGCCGCCGAGGCGTCCGTGGAAGACGTTGAGGATGAGAACATCGACATGAACGCCGCCCTCGGCGGCGGCATTCGTAAGGCGCCCGCCGCTGCGGACGCCGAGTCAGACAGCGAAACCGCCCAGGTAAGCGCCTGAGCCACAAGCCGCGCGGGCGTGGCAAGGGCCTTAAAGCCACTGCCGAGCCGGAAGAAAGAACAAAAGCGGCGCGGGCTCGGCTCCCGCGCCCTCTTCGTCAGAGCGCATGAGCTCTTCGTCCCTCCACCGCCAGAAACCAGGAAGGAAAGGTTATGTCTACCACTGAAGCTGTCAAGATCGACGCCAAACTCGTCAAGGAACTCCGTGAGAAGTCTGGCGCCCCCATGGGAGATTGCCTCAAGGCATTGCAGGAGGCCAAGGGCGATATGGAAGAGGCCTTCGTTGTGCTGCGCAAGCGCGGCATGGCGTCAGCGGCCAAGAAGGCCAGCCGCACCACCAACGAGGGAGCGGTCGGCTCCTATATTCACGCCGGCGGCAAGATCGGCGTCCTGCTGGAACTCAACTGCGAGTCGGACTTTGTCGCCCGCACGGAGGACTTTCAGAATCTGCTCAAGGACATCGCCATGCATATCGCCGCCGTCGATCCCCGTTATCTGGGCAAGGACGAGGTGACCGCCGCGGATATCGAGCGCGAGAAGGAGATCTATCGCGCCCAGGCCGCGGCCACCGGCAAGCCAGCCAACATCATTGAAAAGATGCTGGAGGGCAAGATGGCAAAGTTCTATGAGGAGGTCTGCCTGCTGGAGCAGCCCTTCATCAAGGATCAGGGCCTGACCGTCGCCCAGTTGATCGCTCAGAAGGTCGCCAAGCTGG
The DNA here is from genome assembly GCA_021800195.1 of Acidobacteriota bacterium. Lineage (GTDB taxonomy): Bacteria > Acidobacteriota > Terriglobia > Terriglobales > Acidobacteriaceae > Granulicella. The sequence continues at coordinate 297 of JAJYZE010000118.1, read as the reverse complement.
GCGAGAACATCAGCGTGCGCCGCTTTGCCCGCTTCAAGATCGGCGAACCCACTTTCACCGTTGCCGCGGCCAAGACGGTGGTGGTGGCCGAGCCGACAGCCTAGCCCCGGTAGCGTCGTCATCGTTCATCACGGGCCGGGAGAAGATCCCCGGCCTGGGGCGCAACTCGATTTCGCGTGTCCATGACCATCGGTCAGGCGTGGAGCAACTTCCACATCGTCTTTGCCGCCGACGCCGCCTGCTTAGCGATCTGCTCAGAGGTGATGATAAGCAGGCCGTGCAGCGCGCTCTCGAAGA